>NZ_CP009629.1 GCF_000959445.1 Burkholderia vietnamiensis LMG 10929
CGTCACTTCGCGCTGAATGCTGGGGATGCTGGTATTACGCGCCCACCAATCATTTGCCGAGCCGACATAGATGTCGGGCGAATAGGCGGCGCTTACCAAAGCGGGCCAAACTAGCAACTGCTCGTAGCAGATGAGCGTCGCAACGCGCTTTCCGCCGACATCAGCGACGCCGGAGTGCGCCCAGTAGGCGAGGGCGCCAGTATTGGTAAATGGCATCCACATCGAGATTGGGACCGGCACCCGGTCGACAAGAACTAGGTCGCGCTCCGCTCCGATCGACACAAGCGCGTTCACGTATCGCTGGTTCCGAGCGCGCGGCAGATATGCGCCAATAAGTGCCGTCTGTCCGCTTGACGCGAGGTCTGCAGCTTCACTATTCCACCAGATCCGGTTCATCGACCAATCGCCGCCTACAAGTTCCGGCAACACGAACACCGCCGCGTTGGGGTGCTGGACACGCGAACTTGCAAGCGCCTCCTTGAGCGCCTGCAGCCGGTCGAATTCCCCGAAAGCGTCCCGAGCCGAACCGATATGCGTGTCCACGCCGACCCACTGGACAGGCGATGGCGCGTGATAAAGGAGGTTGACGGCGAGTGCAAGCACCGCGAAGGGGAGGGACGCGAAAAGGGGCCGCTTGTGCTGCGCAAGCATGTAAAGAATGGAGATGGTCAGTGCGAGGCCCATCCATCCCATACCTGGAAACAAAGCACCTGCGCTGGTTATTGGATTGCACCACCCAAATACCCCTAGCGGCGGTAGCGACACAATCAGGAGGACGCACATAATCCGGACGCCTCGGTGTGATGTGCTCCATGCGAGTGCCCACGCAGCCGCCAACATCACGCTGGGCGTAATCCAAATGGTTACACCCGACAACCAGGGAGGCATGCCACTATCGTCGCTAAAGAATACGCTCGCGCCGCGGAACAAGCCGCGTCCTGCCGCCAGGTAATAGGCAAGACAAACCGCGAACGCTTCCAGCTTGGACCGGGCGTTTCGCCACGCTAACACCAGTAGTGGTGCGGCGACCAGACCGCCGATAGTGCCGGACCATGCCACCAGAGCGGCAATTGCGCTGAACGTGGCTAGTGCTGCCACGCGGCTGAGTTTTATCGTTCCCACCGTGGACTATTCCGAATGGCGTGCCCACGCTCGATTAGAGCTTGCACGTTAGCAAGCAGGGTTACCACTTGCCGATCAATGGACCGAATGCGTCGGGAGGTCGAGGAATCGCAATTTTCCGGGTCTTCATCGCACACTTCGAGCAGATGCTCGAGTTCCGCGCAGAGAGCACGGATGTGATTCATGCAGCGTTGGGCTTCTTCATGGACGACGCGATGTTCAGACAACGCGTCGTCCACCGCGCTCAATGCACCGGATAGCCGTCGATAGAGGCCCACGATGCGGGCCGTGGCATCACTGTCCTCTTTGGCACTCGGGATCACGTTTTTCTGACGTTGGAAGCCGCCCGCCGCTACGCGGTCGCGGGCACGAGTCGGACCTTGAACACATACCCAAGCTTTTGGAGGTCCCTCACGAGTTGCGTTCCGTTGATGACCGACAGGTCCAGACTTTGTGAGACGTGATCCTCGATCGCTGCCAGCAGCGCCAGAGCATCCACATGACCCGCCGTCGAAGCCACAGCCTGTTGCGGCGCCCCGATGCCATGCGCAGGACGCGCGGCGATCGCGTCATTCAATTGTCGTGTGAGCCGACTGTTCTCGCTCTCCAGCTCGGCGATTTTCTCCTCCAACATGTTGTTGCGAATCGTCAGGACTTCGATTCGCTCATGCTCCTCGTCCAGGCCGGCGGCCGGGGCTGATGGTATAGCCGGGTGCGTCTCCGAATAGTCGGTCCGCGTCGTCACGTCCGGCGATGCGCCCATCGGCGGCAACGTGTTTTCCGTGCCGGACGCAGCCGCGGGAGCCGCCGGTTCCGGTGTCGCACTTGTCCGGAGAGTGCTCGCGGGAATGGCATCGGTCGATGCACTGGTGATTCCGACGCTCACCAGGCGTCCAGCGATCTTCGCCTCGACATCTTCGTCGCGCGAGAGCAAGCTGCATTCCGTCCACCCCGCCTTCTGGATCAGGTAGTTCACGCGCCCGAAGTGGTCAACTGCTTCGCCGTAAATCGTGATCGTTTCGCCGTCGTTTGCGACGCGAAGCGAACAGTCAGTGTGTCCTGAATCGTCGGAGACCAACGTCCAGTGGCCGGCTTCGTTCGGATTTTCCTGGTAGTCGAACTGTTCGAGATACAGCGCCAGCTCCGCCGCACTGCAAAGATTGCCGGCCAGCATTACGAGTTGAGCGCTCGAGTGCTCGGGTAACAGTGCCATTTAAAACACTCCTTTCAATAAAGCAGATGATGTTGTGCGGGTAGAGCGGATCAGATTTCCCCCGCAGTCCCCCGCGCTAATCGCGGCGGCCGGCCGGCTCGGGGCGCTCGCGCGCCGATACTCTCAGCTTCCCAAACTAACGGATTCGCCACCCTGAGCTTCGTTTCGCTTGGTCGTCGTACGGTATGCAGTAGGTCGAGCCGCCGTCTTTGCGCGTTTCGAATCCCGAGCAGTCGAGCATCGCGCGGACATTGTTCATCGACGCAAATGTCTTTGCCGCGCGTCCTTCAGCCGAGTGAACCCACGCTGCGTCGACCGCCATTTCAACCCCGCCAGAGTGTTCGCCAGCCTTGTATGCTCCCCACGCTACCAGCCCAAGCAGGGGTACAGAAACCGCAAAGGAAATGACTACGGCGAAGATGAACTTTCGGCGCATTTCTTGATTTGCCAGAAACCTACCAGCCTCTATCGCGCGGTCCGCCATTTCGCGGGAAGTCTTTGCGACCGACTCGATGAGACTCGCTTTGACAGCCCGCTCCGCAGCTTCGGCTGTGGCTTCCAGTGCGAGTTTGTGGTCGGCAAGAACTTGCCGAGTCTGTTCGGTGATGCTCTTGGGAATATCGCCGTACAGGATTTCAAAGTGTCCAAAGGCGAGGAGCAGTGCCCATACCGAGTCATGTTCCGAGAATCCGCAGATCTCTTTGATCTTGTAGAACTTGGCGACCTCCTCGGGAGTGGGCTCTCGCTGGATCAACGCTTGAAGGGCTTGGTCAATGGGTTTCATGGATCACGATGTATATAGGGCGTCATCAAAGGCTTCTTGCATGTTCGTGCGCCACTCGGCCACGACAATGCGCGCGTAGATGAAGTTGCTGTCTTGGTCGCCTTCCTGGTTGATAAAGTCGGCAAAGGAGAGATTGGATTCGCGAACCACTTGCATGATTCGGCTATTCATGGCCGGCAGAAGAAGAACACGGTCATCGTGGTCGGCACCGTACGCGGCATCGAAATGCGCGAACTCGCGAACCTTGCCGAACGCGAGGTTTTTGACAGGTACGACATCGGGGAACGTTTGAGCGAGCCGGCCGAAAAAGTGGAGGCCGTCCGGCAGTGTGTTCATAACGAAAAGCACACGCACCTGGAAGCCGTAGGCCTGGACTAGACGGATGAAGCGCTCAAAGAAAAGGACCGCGCGATCGTTGATTCCGTCCGGGAGGTTGGTCACAACATGGCCATCCACGATCACACCATCAGCGTCGGCCGTGCAGAGAAAATCGGAGAATAGGGGCCAGCCGTCAGCGTCATGGAGGTCAAACTGTCGGGTCGGAAGGGTGCTGTTGAATACGGCGCTAACGTCTGGTGTTCGCACGTCCCCGTCAACCACGGTGATTCGCGCCGACTGATTCTGCAACCACTCAATCAAGGCCTTCGCCATCACGGATTTGCCGCATCCACCTTTATTGCCGGCGACCAGCCAGACGATCCTATTCATTCCCGTTCGCACTCCCCATAAGTAACATAATGATATCAGAGCGAAGGGGCAAGGGAAGGGCGTGCAACATTTCGTATATCGCGAGCTGCGCGTGACGCTGTATCGACTTCATTGAGGTGCTATTCGACGGCTCGGCCACCATTCCATTTGGTGAGCCGGCTGCAAGCCGTCCTAGATCGCGGAGCATAGGAACAAGACTCGCAGTCACCGCGGCTTCCAACGTTGGAAATTTTTGTGATGCCGTCAGTGGCGTTGCTCGAAATCTAGCTCCGATCCGATATTCCATGGCGGTGATCCAGCTGTCGGGCGCGACGCGAAGTGTGTACAAGGCGACGTGAAACGACCGTTCGCTCCGATATTCAAGCTTCTCGGCATGCTCCAAGGGGTAGCAACGGTGCTCGTTCGGGGCAGGGAAAACGCTCTCTGCTACTGAGGAAAGCGGGATTCCCCACCCGGATTCCAGATCCGGGGTCGAGGACAGCACGCGATACGCGCCCATCTTGCCGCCAAAGAAGCAGGGCGTAGCTTTACCGTTGTCGTAATACACCACCGGATCGCCACGTTTGAATCGGCGTGCCATTGTCCTCTACCTCCGCTTCCAACGTCAGAAGAATCAGAGCCCGACGTGCGGCCGCAGGCTGTCGAACGCCTTGTGGTTCTCGTGCAGCCAGGTCACGAGTTCCATGTTCTCGCTCGGCGTCAGTTTGTGGGGCGACTTTGCGGCCTCCTTGACCGGAACCGCGGCAAGCGAATACGGCATGATGTTTTCGTTGTCCGAGAACAGCTTGTCGACCGTGCGCTCATGCAGTTCGGTCATGGCGGTAGTCAGCCCGCCCGTTTTTTCGAAGCGCTTCTTCGTTTCGCTGGAATCCCAGCGGCTGAACTTCTCTTCGTCGCCGAAGAACAGGTTTTTGACAACGACCTTGCTCGCGAGACTGCCATCGAGCACCTGCATCGCCTCGTTGAGCAGGTTCACGCTGTCCGGCAGTCGGTTGATGATCCAGAACATTGAGAGCGGACGCTCGAGCATCGCGACAGTTTGGCAGAACCGAGCGGCTTCCTTGCGCAGCTCGGCGCCGATACCAGCCGGCAGCGAAATGACGATCGCCTTGTCCGTCTGGTCCATCATGAAGTCCGTCATGTCCATCCAGCCTTCGTGGATGCGGAGATTCGCCTGCAGGGTCGGCATCGAGTCCGCGAACATCCGCGACACGTCGGGGTTCCGCGTATCGCCATCGACCAGCGACACGGGCATCTGACGTTTCACCGCCCAGTCGAGAAAGAGGCCGCAAGCGGTGCTCTTGCCCACCCCGCCCTTGTCGCCGTGAAACAAAATGACCGGCTTGCCGGCCGGTGCGGTTTTCTTTGCTTCAGCCATCTGATTGACTCCTTTGATTAAATGATTTTCCAACATTCAAACACTTCGCGATCTTCATCCGAAAGCGACGAAAGAGCGCGCGATTCTTCGCGGTTCCAGATCATTGCCCCGTAGACATCTCCGAGCCGTCGGGCATCGACCGGGATGGAAAATTCCTCCGAAGGCTGCTTCGCCAGAACGTGATTGATCGCGGCTTCCAACTCGGCAATGGTGAACATCAAGCCTCCAAAGAGAAATAAGAAAATCAGAGTTTAGTATGTACCCAACGGGTACAGTCTGTCAACCTCTGCGCTTTGTCAATTTCAACGTCGGATGTTGGTCTGTCAGCAGCAGGAACAACTCCCACGTCGCGATCGGCATATTGCGAAAATTAACGGTTCCCTCCGGCTTTTCCCACTTTTCCCAAGTTCGCCGCGGGAGCGCCGCAGTAGAAACCAGTGCGCCGGCGCCATCGGGCGATAGCCCCGCATTCTCGCGCGCGGTGCGAACCTCCTCCGGTGTCGGCTCATGCACCCGCTCTTTAATCGGTCCAGTAAATATCGTCATCGCATCGTGTCTTTGCTAGTGGCACCACGCTGAACCCAACGGGTCCAAGCAAACGCAATCTTACACGGGCTGAGACACGGATAGAGCAACAGCCACGTTGCGTACCCATATCGGTTGCTTGCTCACCGAACTCGTGGTTCCTGACCACGCCTGCAAAAGTGTGGTTCCCATCACGCTGGCTATGGCCTTGCCCGCGAGTCGTGGCACGGCATTCCCGATTTGCTCGCGCCACTCTTGATCCGACAGGCCATCCAATTCGAGATACTCCTCGGGATCAACGAGGCTTTGGAGAACCGCGAGTTCAAGCGTCGTGAAGGGGCGATGCCACGTCCCGTCGACGGAGCGAATTACCGCGACGGTCTTCTCGTTCGCGGCAGGTAGTCGAGGATCGGCAACCGACCAACGGCCGTTATCGTGACACGCGGCCGAAGATACAGCGCCTGACGGTTGATCCCAGGAAACGACGCCGTAGTGGCCCGCTGTCAGATAGTTGTCGCCCTTGTCGCGTTGAATGCCCGAACGAGGGTCTGCGACCGCGTAGGCGCCCTGATCGTCACCTCCTATGACGGTGCCAGCATGGCCGGCCCAGTCTGTCACCTTGTACTTGCTGAAAAGAGGTCCTGCAGGCGGTCGGGGATCGGCGACCGAGTACGCACCCTGCCCGCTGTCGCTACGCGCGATGACAGTGCCGGCCGGCTCGTCAAAGCTGGTCACGCGGTACTTTCCGGCACCTTCGAAGCTCGTGGTGGAGCGAGGGTCCTGCACGCATTGTCCAGTCCCGTGTGCGCTCGTGACAGCACCTGCGGCTCCGTTCCACGGGACGATGTGAAACTCGTTGTTGTGTTTCGGCGTGCCGTTATGTCGAGGGTCTGCAACAGCGAACCGACCTTGATTCGGCCATTGCTGTCCGCTAATCGCGCCGCTCGGGTCACCCCATGCAACCACGCCGTAGTTTTGCCCGTGGTTCCAACGCTCCGACGGCACGGCGCGCGGGTCCGCAACCGAGAACATGCCTTGCCCCGGCGACTTGACGCCAATGAGTGCGCCGCTCGGATCATTCCAATCCACGACGCCATAGTTGCGATAATGGAGCGCATCGGCCGGAGCGCGCGGATCGGCCACCGAAAACGAGCCGTTCATCGGTCGACTGGCTCCAGCAACCACGCCCGACGGCTCGTCCCAGCGACGTACGCCAAGCGCGCCATTGTGCATCTCGGGCACAAGCAGATAGTCGCGAAGATACCCATCTTCGACGGCGAGCTTGTTGAGGCTGCGCCAGTCGCTTCCGGCTTCTACAAACGCGAGCCGGACCCACGTTTTCCATTGTAGGGACGGGATGCGGTGCATCGGGCCGCCGGCCGCATCGCCTGGTAGCGGCATTCTGCCGAGTAGCGTGCCGACCGCCTGCAAGGTCTTCTTTTCCGGTTCGTACAGGAACGGGGGCACTTTCTCGACATGTCGAGCGACCAGCAGGAAGCGCTTGCGGGACTGAGCAAGGGCGCCCAGCTCACCGCAGTCATGGGTCGTTTCCGACACCGCATATCCATAGCGGCGCAGCAGGTCGATAATCTGGTCGAGCAGGTGTCGTCCCCTGGACGTTATGCGGGGAACGTTCTCGAATACGATCAGTTCAACCGGATCGTTGACGTACGCTTCAAGAGCCAACCAGATGCCCCGTAGCGTGAGACGGTTGAGCGCCTGGTATTTCGGCGTTCTGCTGCTGCTTTCGGCGAGAAGCCCGCTAAACCCCTTGCAGGGTGCGGAGAGAAACCAGATGTGCGGGCGTTCGCCTCCCATTGCACGAACGATGTCCGAAGGCACCGCTTCGCGCCAGTGCCGAGGGGGCTCGACACCGTGGAATGCTTTGTACTGGTCTCGGTCGAAGAGATCCAACACCGTTCCCCGCACGCCGGCGAGCTTGTCAAAATTGCGTATCGCTGCAGGATTAACGTCAATGCCGCCAATACACCGGAAGCGGGCCTCGAGCGAGCCGACGCGCGCGTGACCTTCATTGAAGCCCTTGGCTCCGCCGCCGAGGCCGCAGAAGAGATGACCGTGGCGAATCTCGGTCGGGATGGTGATGGCGCTGTTCACGGTTTGACCTGGATGGAATGAGTTACAAGAACGGTGCTTTCGGACTGTTCGGGCGGGGCCGCTTCACATTGATTTATTAAAATCATTCTAAAGTGAGCAAATACGGCTGCTGCTCCGAATCCGATGGTTGAAGCCACTATCGCCCACTGCACGACGAGGGGATCGGCGAGTGGCGTGACGGAGGCGATCGGCGGGTAGATCGTGTTCACGCTATCGACCGTCACGAGCCAGAGCGCTTGAAAGGTCCAGACGACCGCCAACGGGCAAAGAAAAACCGGCGCGCTCCATTTCGCCCAGTGCATCAGCACACAACCGGCCGCGAGAATCGTTGCTACGATCGCCCACAATGGCAGGGCACCGACAACATGCCGCATCCCTGTTCGGTAGGCCGCGATCGCAACCGCAACGAAGCCAAGGGCATACAGGATGCCAAGCGAGTCGGCAAAAGGATTGACGTCGATTGGCTCACGCAAGCCGGTACGCTCGACATGGGTGTTCTGATCCATGTTCATTAGCGTCTCCCGAGGTTCGTTAATGAGTTGGGCGAGAGCTTCGCGCAGACGCTCTGCCGCGCAAATCGCGGGCATCGGGTAGGGGCCAATGCCCGCTATCCCTTGCACACGTACGGTCGAAATGATTGCCCTGCCCTCGTCGCTCCGTGCGGGAGCGTCATAGGTCAGCTCAACCTGAGCACCTGCCTTTCGCGCACGCTCCACAAGAGCGCGTAGTTCCCGCATGTCCGTCATGATCGCCACCTGAAAGTAATACGGTAAAATCATTGTACCCAATGGGTACATTTGACGCAAGCGATTTCTGATCGCTTCTGACGTTGGAAAAGTTGCGGGTGATGTGGCTAACGACCTTAAACGATGCTCGCCCCGGAAAAAGCTTCGAGTGATGGATCAATCCAGAAACCAGGGCATGTTCTGAAGCGCTCAGCCGCCGCCCGGACATATTGAAGGGCCAGTTCTACGCAGATCCATCGACGACCGAGATGTTCGGCCGCTTTGCCAGTCTTGATCGTGCCGCCAAAAGGGTCGACCACAAGGTCATCTGGTTCGGTCAAGAAGCGAATCAGGAAGTCCGGTATCGATATCGGCATCATTGCGCCGTGAACCGGTAGCCCAAGCCGCTGAGCGTCCCGCCGATACTGGAGCGTATCGGTGCATCGCGTTCCTCGCGAAATGACGTTACGCGGTATCCGCCCCGCTGTTGGCATCGAGAATCCGCCTGGTCGATGCCGATACGCGCCATCACCGTAGACGGCGGCTCGCTGAATACCGCCGGCCGCTACAAACTTTTGGTGTGCTTCGGTATGCGGCTCAAGGACCCGGCGATTGTCCGCTTTAACGCGATGCGGATCGTTGCTGAACCAGAGAATGATTTCGTATCCGCTGTTGAGCTGCACGCGTTTGATGCTTGCCCACTGAACGGGCCCCGGAGGTTTTGAGCTTTGCCATACGAGCCTATCCATTAGTCTCAGCGAGAGGCGGTCGTTAAGCGCGAGCACTAGCCGCTCGCAATAGAGCGAACGAGACGGACTGCCAGGCTCGAACAGATCGTTGCTGAGGTTGATGCACACTGACGCACCGGGAGCGAGGTTTCGCACCAAGGGATCGAGGGACCGGCAGATAAAGTCGACGTATTCTTGCTCACCAGTCGGGTTGCCATACGCTCGTGCCTTGCGTAGCGGATACGGCGGGGACGTGAAGACGAGCGTTATGGGCTCGTCCAGCCCCGGCAGGACGTCAGTGTTGCTGCCGAAAATCGCGATACCAAGATCCGTGGAGAATGCCACTAGCTTGACATTCCGCGTCGCGTTCCGAAGCTGCTTGCCGGCGCCCTCAGATAACGACCAGATCCCGCGTCGACCGGCGACCTTGGCGAGCACGCCCATTTCTTTGAGCGTTTGTTGGTGCCAACGGATCGCACGCTTAACAACATTGTGCCGTTGGCCTGTCTTCCCAATTGGTGTCCGCTGCTCGAGCGCTCTTGGGTCGAGCCCCGCCCTCGCAGCAACCGAGGCATAGAGGCTTTCGTTATCAAGCTCGCCGTTAGCACTGTCGGCATATGCGCCGGCGACATGGGCGAAGAGATCCAGTTGATATGTACTCATTTTTTAAAAGTAGTTATCAGATGCCAATCGCAATGGCCGAGTGGCGCAGCTCAGCCAACGGTGCCGCTACGTCAGGTTCACCTATTCCCTCGTAGTATTCGACCATCTGGCCGAGCCATTCCGCGCAGGCTGCTGGCTCCTGGATACCGTGCGTAAAGATGAATTCCGGGGTTAGGCCTGGCGAAAGTCGAGCTATACAGAGCGCCGCCTTCGCGCGGATGCGCTGCTCGTGCGGCAACGCCTCTATTTCGGTATCTGAAAAGAAGGCCTTCACGACAATTCCCCCAAAGCGTACCAGCCGATGCCCATTTCGCTCGTTACGCTGCAGGAGAGGGACTCAATTGCACCAGAGTCCATAAGCACCTCCCAATAGCCGCCCCAACGCGTCGGCACATGACGAACGACTGCGCCAGCATTTTGCTCCGGCAACTCGCCGGGACCCGATACAGCGCCAACACGCAGCCCAACTCGCAGCTCGGTCGCTTTATATCTACCTTGAATCATCCCGAAACCTCTCACCTCAAACGTGCTGCAATCCCTGTAAAGGCTCACCAGTCGCGTCACAATCGACTACGCAGCCATCGATTCCTTTCGCGCCATCAGCTCTTCATATCGCCCCAGCACCGTGTCAGTGGTCAGGCACTTGGAGTCCATCTCCAACAGGTCCGACACACGACGACGAACGCTCGCGACCAAACTTGCTTCGTCTCGCGTAGGCAATACGGTCGGCCAACCAGCAGTGAACATGAGGCGTTGGGGTAACTCGCTCTCGATTGCTTGACGCCTTTCCGACAACACTTTGCTACGTGCAATCCGGTCACGTAGATCGGTTGAGAGGAGGTGCGGCGCTACGTCGGCGAGCCAGCGGCTGCCTTGAAACGCAAACGTCGAGGACGCTTCGAGTTCGACCATCTGGACGTACAACTCGTGGTTGTCCGGACAGTTGCTTGCCGCGAGGAGATCCTGTTGTGAAGACATGATGCAGTAGGCGCAACTTACGCGACTCGCACCGTACATTGTGTATGCCTCGTGGAGCGCGAGTCCTGCGTCAGCGATAGCGCCGAACACTTCCTGAATGGGCCACTCTATGATCGGATTCCATGAGAGACCCACATAGCCCTTGCGCTGCAATTTCGCGAGAGGTGCGGAAACCGGCATTCGACTCCGGCCGGTGCTTTCCTGTCGCCTGATGCCAGTCACGTTGAGGATGTCGTGACATGGGAACCGTTTCTTGAGCGCGGACGTGATGACGGCCACCTTCAGCTCGGACGTGCAGAAGCGCATTGAAGGAGTGCTCCACGGGAGGATCAACTTCACGCAGGACAGATCCTGGTAACGCGCGACGTTGTTAGCCCACCGTCCTTGCCACCGGGCCAGCATGTCGCCCGCCGTGCGCTGTACCACCATCAACTCCCAGCCGATCTTTGCCGCGAGGCGTTCGCAGCTCGGCAGGCTGTCGCGCCACTCAACGCGCCCGAGGTCAGCATGAATCAATACCCGTGGACCCGTGTGACCAAACTGATCGAGGTAACGGCTTACTGCTATCGCGCAGGCATCCGAGTCTTTGCCGCCAGAGACGCCTATCGCGACTACGCAATTTTTCTCGAGCAGGCGGATAACTTCCGCGGTAGTCGCGACGTCGCGACCAGAGTTGGCTACGGTCAAAGAGGACAGCATCGACGCGTCGAATAGCTGGATTTGAGCCATCATGGTCAGCACCCTTCAGGCGGCCCAGCGTTGTTGCTCGAAGCCGGTCACGTTGAAATACCGGCTGCCCGAAACGGCCGGATGCAACTGCCTTTTAGCCGCTGCTGCCCCCTGCAAGATCTCAGCACGCCACAAAGCGATCTCGTAATCCGTTCCAAAACAGAGGCTGACTGCGCACCGCACGGACCCGTCTTCTTGCACGATGATTTCCCGGCGCCCGAACACAGCAAAGCCAAGGAGTGCGCGCTGGGTGCCGGCATCAAGCCTGATTGGCTTACCCTCAAGGCCTGCAAGCGCGATGGCTTCGAAAAACGTGTACTTGCTCGGGACTTTTCCCTCGTAGGTCCACGTCGGGACGGTATCGAATTGAATCATGGCACTCCCCCTCTCCGTCGTCGTGCTGCAATGAATGTCTGAGCCCTCATTGTGTACCCAGTGGGTACAAATGTAAAGCACAATAATATAAAAAAGTAGTTGTTATGTAAGTACCCAATGGGTACACTGTCGTTGTTGTTCAGGTAGAGGTGTGCCGGGGGTGGTTTCTTGGGAGAAAGGCGAATGAAGCTTGTGCAGGAAATCATCCAATCAGACGCAAGCGCATGGAGCGCCGTCGTTGAAGTGCAAGGCGTTGCTTACGTCGCGCAATACGTAGCGAACCGTCTGAGCGTTCGCCTGGCGCCGTACAAGCATCCACCGCGCCGGCCTCGCTGGCACATGAAGGCTGTTCAGGACTGGGCGGAGAAGAAGGTTGCAGCGCTCTCACCTGAATGGCACACGATACACAGCTCGCTGTACGGGATGTGACTGAACAGAAGGACTGACGATCCACTCACCAGGAGCAGCAATGAACACGAAAAGACGCGGCATCTTCACGGTTGACTTCACCTGTAACGAGACTGGCTACGAACTCTCCGTTTTTGAAATCACGGCATTCGATGCCGAGCATGCCGAGCGCCTGGCACGCGAAACGCTGCACCCACAATTCACGTGGCGATGCACTGGCGTCGACCGTCCGCGTGATGCTCGTGAATAACCGGTTCAATTCCCGTGGCGTCGCTTCAACTACCACCGCCGGCCAATAAGGACAGATCCATATGAATCAGCCAATCCCAAAGTGGCTCACTCCATACGCTACTGGCAAGAAGCAAGGTTGGGCGCAATCCTATACGGCGTACGCGGAATACTATTGCGTGGATGGGGCTGCTGACGATCTTAGCGAGGAAGGGTTGGAGGAGCGTCTTATCATGATGCGCCCCCCTTTGGTCGCTTACGCGAGCCGCACGGGCACCCGTCGCAACCTCGAGGCATTGCGCCGAGCTGGCTGGCACCTACTCGTTTCAGCAAAGGGCACGCTGCGCACGGAAGGGATGCCCTATGCACTGGACAATGGCGCGTGGACCGCATATCAGCAGGGACAGCCATTCGATGAAGATGCCTTCCTGCGCGCGCTGGACGCCGTAGGAGAGGACGCCGAGTGGATTGTGCTGCCAGACATCGTTGAAGGCGGAGTGGCGTCCCTTGACTACTCGCTGAAGTGGATGGAACGCCTTCGCGGAATCCCGACAACTGTTCTCATCGCTGTGCAAGACGGGATGCAGATCGAGGACGTGCGCTCGCTGCTGTCACCGGTAGTTGGGATTTTTGTCGGCGGGTCGACGGCATGGAAAGAAGCAACGGCTAGGGCGTGGGGATCGCTTGCGCGCCAGCGCAATTGCTATCTGCACGTTGGCCGCGTGAACAGCGTTCGTCGCATTCGGATTTGCGCGGCGGCTGGCGCGAACAGCATCGACGGCACGAGCGTCAGCCGGTTTGCAGTGACGCTGCCGCCGTTAGACGCAGCCGCCAGGCAGGAAGACATGTTTTCGACCGCTCACGACACGTTGGCTGACGCCCAGCAGGCAACTCGCGAGCTGGACCTCTCTGCTCTCGTCGGAGGTCGCGGCGAGCCGCTAGTTCAACAGGCAATAATTTAAACAAGGAGTATGCAAATGCCACGCTTCACTGTCACCGTGGAGGAAGTTGTCCGTCACACGATTACCGTCGAGGCCGAAGACGAATCCGAGGCAGGTCGGAACGCCGTCGAGAGCCTCATCGAGAACGGTCCCGAGGCATTCAATAGCGAAGTTGCCGATCGAGGTGTTTTCGTGTGTCTGCCGGCTTGATACCCGGTCACGGTCGACGATGCCCTACAATTTTGGGGGCATCGCAACGAAATCCTTGCTGGACTTGCCTTTGGTCGGCGCAATGATTCGGCCGACGGTCTTCAACAAATGAATCTGCTTCTTCGTCAGGCTGCCGTGGAACGGTTTGCCGGACACGTAAAACACCAAATCCCCCCGCAGTTCGACATCCTCCTCCAAGACCGCCCTTTCTTCCGTCGCCTGGCTGGCTTGCTCAATCGCGGTCAATGTCAATGCGCCCCCCCCGCCGTTCGAGGCTGCAGGCGCACTCTGAGATTCTGACGTTGGAAGTGCCGAGGAGAGTACGCCTTCGCCACCCGACCCTCCGCCTTTCTCACTATCAACCCGCGCCGATTCTGCCGCTTGCGGCAGAATCGGCGCGGCCGGCGAAGCCGGTCGCGCAGCTGTAAGCTTTGTAACACTCGGCTGACGGCCGGTCATCGTTTTCGCTTCCACCGACCTTGAGCCTGATGCTGACTGCTCTAAGCCGGATGAGAAGGCATTGACCAGCCGGGGCGATGCTTGCACTCGCCGGACGTGATCCACAGCAATACTCGCCGCGTGTTCGACATGTTGCTCGAGTGCCCTCCTCTCCAGCGCACTCTTCGTCTGCAAGACCTTTTTCGCGTGCCGCTGCGCCTCCGCCGCCAGCTCTTCCTGCGTCTTCAGCTCGAAGAAGTACGAGCGCAAAGTCTCCGAAGAAATTTCCAAGCCGGCAGTCTTCAGCACCTCTGCGATCTTCTCGAACGGCATGCCGCTATCTCGCGCCGCGATCAGCGTACTGAGCAACTGCCTGACCGCTTGTTTCTTGATGAATCGGTCATCGGGCAGCTCGCTGTAGATCGCGGCGAGCAATACCTGTCGTGCCCTCTCGATGTCCTCTTTCTGCAGCCGCTTCTGAGTCGCCATTTTTCATACCCTTACGCCTACACAGGCATCCGAAAACGGATTTAATAATAGCACCCATTCTGGCAACACCGAAGACCCACCGAGACACTCGTGGCACCCTACGGGCGCGTGCATTGGAGGTTTGCGCCACACGTGGCGCAAACCAACACCGACCGGTACGCTTGCGGATGCGCCATTTCATCCACTAGACTATCCACTACTGCCTGAGATACTTCTAGGACAGGATAGGGAATGTATCCACGCGACAAGTCGCGCGGATACACCGGCTAAAAGTTCTCGGTCGCCTTCGGCGCCCTTCGCACTTTTAGCCTTTCCGTTGAACTCAGGGCTTCGCCCCGAGACCCGTACACCAGTGAAATAAAAATGCCAAAACCGCGTGAAGCTCAGAAGAGTGTGTCGATCCGCCTCCGCATGACTGCGGAGGACAAGACCGTGATCGAGGAAAAAGCGCGGGACCGAGCCATGACTGTGACCGAGTACCTGACGCGCGCCGGCCTCGGACGATCGGCTCGGCAGCGGTCGGACGTCGACGCGATCAACCTGCTTCGAGAGTGCGCCAACGAGTTGAAGGCGATTCATAACACCTTGCGCGGCATGGATGCCGGCGAGGCTGCGCCCACCGACGCCGCAATGGATCAGACCATGAAGGCCATCTGTGCCGCGATCGGGCGCGTTTGGCAAAGCGAGGACGCCGCGTGATTCCGAAAATCGTTCCTGGCCGTCGTGACGGCAAGTCTTCGTTCAAACAGCTCGCCAAGTACGTCACCGAAGGCATAGAGCAGTCCGGCGAGCCACCGGACAAATACAGTTGGGCCAACCTGACTCAGTACATCACGAAGGAAAGCGTGCTGAACGCCCTTGGCGAGAATGTCGAGAAGACCATCGGCGTCGAGATCGGCAACGTCACTTCGTTGGCGAACGCGCCGGCCGAAATGTATGCCGTTGCGCAGCGTGCTGACGGGCGCGTGAAGGAGTCGGTCTACCACTACATCCTTTCGTGGCCCGAGCACGAACGGCCCAAGACCGAAGATATCTTCGCGGCCGCTCGCGACACGCTGGCCGCTCTTGGCATGTCCGAGCATCAGTACATCATCGCGATCCACGCGAACACGGACAATCTCCACGCGCACATCGAAGTCAATCGCGTTCACCCGAAAACCTTCGTTACGGCTGACACCTACCGCGATTACGTGAAGCTCCATCGCGCCGCGCGCGAGGCTGAGATCAAATACGGCTGGCACCACGACAATGGCATCTTTCAGGTCGTGGAAATCAACGGCAGGAAGCACATTGTTCGCAACGACGACTACGTTGATCCCGACCTTGTGCCTACGCGACCTGGCGCCCGCCGTAGCGAAGTCTGGACCGGTGAAGAATCACTAGAAACCTGGTGTAAGCGTGAACCTGCTACGGACCTGAAAGCCGTTCTCAAAGACAAGGCCACATCGTCATGGCAGGACATCCATCGCGTGCTCGCGCAACATGGTCTGGAACTGCGCGACGCGGGCGGGGGCGGATGGAAGGTTGTGGACGTCAGCGACGACACGCCGGAGAAACTCGGCAAGCCGATGGCTGTTAGCGCCTCGGCAGCTTTCCGTTTCCTGAAGCGCAAGGAGTTGGAGGAACGTTTGGGTGCGTTCGAGGCACGCTCGCCAGATCTGGAGGTCGAGCCGAAACGAACATACAAGCGCGATCCGCATAAGCGACTCGAATCGCGACTCGCGCGCAAGGCGTTGCGCGACGCATTGCACGCACGTTTCAAGCTCGAGGAGAAAGCCGCGCGTGAACGGCAGGCGGAAGCCCGGAAGCTCATGATGCCATTCGTCGCCGAGGACCGTGCGCGGCATGAGAAGCTGCGCGATACCTATCTCCAGAAGCGTGTGGCGATTCGCCAGGATGCGTCATTGACGCCGGCGCAAAAGCAGCAGGCTTACATGCTCGCCAAGATGACCATGACTCGCGCGCGCGAACAACTCGTCGAGCAGATTCGGAAAGAGCGCGGCGTCCGGCGCGAATTGCTACCGCCTATTCCGACATGGAGGGCGTGGGTTGAGCAGCAGGCCCAGCTTGGCGACGAGGCGGCGATCAGTGCTCTGCGTGGCATGATTTATCAGGACGGCCGTGACCACAAGAAGAAAGAGGCGCGCGATGCGATAGACGCCGAGGCGAACGCGATCATGCCCGTGTTGCCACAAGACAGCGACCCACACGCGCGCACCTTCGGCGATCTGGTGTGGCGCGTCGCACAAAACGGGCTCGTCTCGTATCAGTTCAAAGACGGCGAAGAAGCGTTCCGCGACGAAGGCGAGAAAATCACGTTTGGCCGCAAGGACGTTTCCGACGACGCCCTTTCGTTGAGTCTCCAGTACGGCGCCGACAAGTGGAGAGATGGCATTCGTATCAGTGGCGGGGACTTTGCCTTCAAGCAGCGTATGGTGCGAATGGCCGTCGAACAAGGAATCGTTATCCAGAATGCCGAATTGCGCGACCTTGAGCAACAGATCCGCCAGGAGATGGAGGCGCGTCGGTCAATCGAGCGCGAGTCGCGAAGTGCGACGAGGGTGTCGCAGGCGCCTGCACCCACCGTAAGCGCGAGCGACAACGACATCGAGCAGCTCGTGCGGGCGCACAACGGCAAGGCTCGTATGGCGCACGCCATAACGCAAGACAAGCGTTACGCCGGCCCGATTGTCGCTCAGAATGCACGCTTCCTTGCTCAAGAGACTGGCCGCAACAACTACGTCATCCACGAGCGCAGCGCGTTCGCGATTTCTCCCGAGCATGGGCAGCCGGTTACAGTCAGGTATCAGTCCGGCAAAGCTACCGTCCAGCCAATTAAAACGCGTTCCGGCCGCGGAAACCGCTAAGCCGCAACGTCACTTGGTGTCGGCGCATCGCCCGCATGTACACTCCCGGGAATGTTCTGAGCTTTCGGTTGGGAGGCACATTGTGACGATGTTGGTCGGACTATTAATGATGCTCGCCTCACCATTCATTCGGATGGGGCTTGTTGGTATCGAGGTGCTAGCTACGATTGTCGGGTTTGTTGTGGTATTAGTCGGATTCTTTTTCTACGTAATGATCCGCTACCCGAAGCGGCAGTCGCGGGAACGCCAGTGACGAAAGCTCGCCCCCTTCGTATGGCATTTTTCCAACGTCAGAAATTTGCTTTCGGCGGGGGCTACAACAACACTGGCGACACTCGTTTCGGAGCCAGGCGAGGCCGCCGTAGTCGTCAGAGAGCGGATGAACTAAAGAGATGCCGGTCACCAAACGGCCGCAGCCGATTACCTCACCTGCGCCAACGCTTGCCTGCCACCTCTGCCCACGCCTCACTTTCCGATGCGCACCCGTGTTGCTCGGCTCACCAGATGCGCAATCAGGGGGGTGTCGTGAGGGGCCGTCTCCAGCGCGAGTGACACGGGGCGAGTGCGCAGCGATGTCTCTCGCATCCCGATCGCCTCAGGTCGCGCCCAAGCTCGCAAGGTAGGCCTCAAATTGTGCAATCTCAGCCGGCTCCGACACGAGCGTCGCGAGTGGAGCGAGATTCTCGGGCGTGAGCAATGCGCGACCCATCCGGATCGCTTCGCCGGCGCGCTCCAAGGAGAGTTCGACACTACTGCTCCACTTTGACCAATGACTCAGCTGCGAGGGCGACAGGTTGTCGATGTCGAGCCCGGCGAACGCTTTGAGGTTCGTCTCCAGATCCACGATCAGGATCTCTCGCAGATCGTTCTCAGAACGGAGTGCATCCAAGTGCTCAACGCGACCGACGACTGCCTCAATGTAATGCGGCCGTTTCACCGTGCGACCCGACATCGCTTCTTCGCGTTCGATCTCCTCGCGAGTCGCTTCGCGAACCCCCATCACCTCATCGCCGCCTGTGCGCAGCAATTGAACAACGCGGCGTACGATCGGGTCGGGGCAGCCGGCGTTGAGCACGATCAGAGGACGAGTTTTCTTGTGCACCCAATCGGCGCCGGCCGCGCCTGCGCCACCTTTGCGCATACTAGCGACCGCGGCGTTAATCTCGTCGAAACGAAACGAGAAACTCCAAAGCCTTTCGCGATGTTCCTTGGCTGCAATATCCCGCGTGAATTGGCTCAACATCGTTTCGAAATCAACTCCAAAATACACGCGACCGCAATCCTTCCCAATGTTGGTTGTGCGCCCATCTTTGGTCGCAACGAGGTAGCCGCGACCATGTGGTGTGCGGCAATTCGATAGGCCGCACGGGATTTTGTCTCGCAAAGCATAGCTGCCAATGATCGCCTCGAGCTCATGCGCGTTCGGATCAAGTTGCCCATCAAAGTCCGGCCTCGCCTGGATGTCGGCCCAATCGTGGATGCGGGTAAGTTCCTTTTCGCCATTGAGCGTGATCATGCCGTGCCACCTCCTGCGTCTTTGGTCTGCCGTTGTTCATGCGCCGGCCTATGCGCCTTCGTCTTGTAGTTGTTGTCGATCCACCCTCTCGCCCATTCGATGCCACGCTCGTATGCCTGAGACCGGTAAACTCGGTTGCCCAGGTCCGTGAAGACGAACCGCTCGTCACCACGTGAGACGATCACGCCCGAAGCGAAAAGCCGCTGATTCGCCAAGATTGTCGGCGACGCCTCGATCTTCCATCCCTCGTACTCCGCAAAGCGGTTCACTCGTTTCATAGCAACCTCCGACTGCGGCGTCGCTCCCACTCCCTATCGCCCTCGCAGCGTGTGCAACCCCGCCTTGATGCATCGTCTAAGCAAAGCAAACGGGGCGCTTGCTCCGGGCGGTCCTGTATTGCGAGTCGTCAATCAGGATTCCGCGGCGCATTCACGGCAATTCTCAGGGCATCCATCGTTCTCGTCTGAAGTCGCTCCATATGCTTCGGTTCAGGGCGCCACATACCAATAGCATGCCGTGAGATGTCAAAGCCGATCTGATAAATAAGCGCCAGCGCTTCATCGGACGTGCCGAACGTTACTCCGGCCTCATCGGCCGTCACGGCATCATCGCGTCGCACGGCGACTAGCGAATCTGTGCAGCCTGTCTCGACGAGGAGCACACACCACCCCCCAGCGATGCGTTGAAGCATGAAGTCCGAAATGAGGCCACCGGCACGCTGGGCAGTCGCGACTTCAACAGAGATGGTACGAAAGTTAGCTGTTTGACTCATCTGCCCTATTACTCCTCGCCAGTCGAACGAACCTGTTGGTGCAGGTCGGCGAGTTGCTCCAGCGTATCCGACACGCAATCGGAAATGACAGCTTCCAGCTCCGCCTCACCGAGTCCGGCAATCTTCGAGCGCAGCCCCGCTTCTATGACCTCTGCCAAACCAAAATCTTGGTCGTGGCCCGTGACGCACTGCGTGCCTTTGACGATCCACAGGCGCGCCTTGGTCGGGCCGAGGCTTGCGCACCCCGCCCAGCCGGCATGTGTGCCAGCGTCCAGCATGTCGTTCGGAACTCCTCTCATCATGATCCTATCGGTTGTAGCGCCGCTCGCGTCTCGCGGCCAGACATCCCCACCCTTCATCCAAATTTAAGCGACCGGTGCGGATTCGAGGCCACCGCGTTTTGCAGCCAACTCCCGTTCCTGCTTTGTTAGCTGCGAGCGATGCAGGTAACGACCCGGCGACGAAACCACCGGCGAGAGGAAAGGCGTTTGCCCCTTGTCGGCTTGCTCCCGGCCAAAAGCCCCGATCAAGCCGATAGTTTCGCCGTTGTCTTTGAGCGCCCACGCTGCGAGCGGCCACACAACTGGTTCGCTGTGCCCTTGATGCACGAAAAACCAATCGGTGGCGGGAATAATCGTTTTGTACATTTTCCTGCGCAAAGTTCGGCATCCGGCCGTGCGGGGCGCGTGCGCGCCGGGTTTTCACGTTCCTGCGTGGATTCCACGGCAGGCGAAAAACATGGATCGTTTGCTCACGAACATCAGCAAATATCGACATCGATGCTCCGAGGCATCGTGGTACAGGCGACATTCGCGCAATTAGTGCACCCAGTAGAAGAATTAACGGACTTCAACAAAGAGTGCCATGCCTTAATCCTCAACCAGGCGCCCAACGACAGTAAAGCCAAGAGTTTATGGTTTCTGCACGGGATCGAGTACCCAGAGGACTACCGGGACTGTTGAGCGACGGGTCGACGGTGCTGCGAAACAGTGCCCCGGCAAGTGTCCTGTCGGTTCGATGCAGCTTCCGAGGCAGCTTTATGGCGGGGAGAGGGGGACAGCGGATGTCTCTCATACTTACCATTCCGTCGGGTTCACGATCAGCTCGCCTCTGGGGGCGTGTCGCACTGCGACGGGCGCTCCGTCCAGATGCGCATAGTGATGCGCGACAAGCGGACTGAACCGCGCGACGCCATCGGACAGCTCGAGCAGTTCTCGGTCATACAGTGTATGTAAATCCCGCCTGAGCAAGATGCCATCCGCCGCGGCGTTGTGCCCCGCGCGCCAATCGCGCCCGCGCAGATGGGCCGCTTCAAGCACTTCTGGAATATCGCATCCGGAGATGGCACATCGTCGACCATACGCCTCGAAAACGGCCTTTCGAAACGCCGGCTGCTCCTGCCGAACCTCGACACTCATGTAACGCGCGACGCGCTCGTCGGAGCCGACCGATTCACCCACCGCCGGCGAGCCGTCCGGCGCGGCCCGTGAATCCCGCACAATGCGGCATGCACCGGTCGAATCGTCGTAGGCTTCTACCGACCACGTGAGCGAGTCGAGCTCCCGGAACTTCACGCTGGCGGTGGAGTTGGGAAGGTCGGATGTCGGCCCGCGCCGGTCCTCTCCACGGCTGCAGATAATGACGTGGAGCGGCTGCTGTAGACGAAACGTGTTCTTGATGGCCTTGTCCATCGCCTCGGCCCGCTCGGCCTGAGCGATCAATCGCGATCGCTCCCGCGCGGTCGCCGTAAGCGCCCCGGCGCGACGCCGTCGATCATCGGCACCCGCACGATAGTTCGTATCGGCGAGCACTTCACCGCTGATGGACGCACGCAGATTTTCATGCCAGAAGCACACGGCATACCCTTCTTCCGGCGAGCCAAACGACCAGTTGTAGCAGAAGCGCGGGTTGGCCTTGATGTTCTTCACCGGACTGCCGCTCGTGGTCGTACGCCACGCGTCGACCGAGATCGGCACGCGCTGGAGGAGGTCGTAGATCAGGTCGTGTCGAAACGGCCGGATGGCATCGAGCACACTGAGCGGTGTCGGCTCGCCAACCCGTTGAAACACTATGATTTCCTTCGCCCGGTCGACCGAGCTCTTCCGCCAGCCAGCCTTCATCCACTCGTGCGCCCATTTGTGACCGTCGTCCTTCGGCAGGAACGGATCGGAGTTTTGCCAGAACGTGTCGCTACGACGCGCGACGGGTGGCAACGGCGCGTTCAAAATCTCTTCGATTTCAGTGAAGTGCAGCGTCACTACGTCGACGTTGATCCCGCGGAAATATTGGCCCAGCGCGCGATAATCCCTGACGATCGACCGCCCCTTTGTGTGCGTCGCGCCGGATGGCGAGTTCTGCGCAACGAGACCGTCGACAACGGTGAATCGATGGGGATAGTTCTGGGTGCGGGCTGTGATTTGGTTGGCATCGACCGGCGCGCCGTCTCGGCGTGTGTAGCGACCCAGCCGGTTCACCTCGTCTGCGATGGTTCGTGCAGACAAGGGCACGCCCGCAGCCATCAGAACTTCGCTTATTGCGTCATGCAAGGTCAGGTGGGTTGCCATCGAGTCGATCTCCTCAGAGGTCATTGCTCATCAGCGCCACGATTGCCACGGGTGCGCGAACTCTAGCGACTACCCCAACGAACAGTTCGCGTGGGATAGTTTCCGCCTCATGTGCGCAGCAGGATATCAGGGCGCTGTGGTTGCTGTGGTGCGGTCTCAATCAGCGGGTGCCGCGTCTGAGGCTTGATGACCGCGTGCCGCCGCCGTGAGGGCGTTCAACTCGACGCCGACGGCAACGCCGCCAAGCCTAACCTATGGTCGGCGGCTCGACGTCGAGAATCGCCGGCTTCTCAATTGCGGCGCGCAACTCCGTTCACAATTTTCACGACGCGCGCGGCGCTTCATTGCTCATGCGGCGGCGTCGACGATGAACGAAAAAAAGGCCGCGTCTGCGGCCTGGTGTGCGGCGCTCGCTCGCACGCTCCGCGCATGGCGCGAAGCACTGGATTCGGACATCCATCGGGTCAATACATAGCGGTGATTTCGGACAGCGCGTCCGTCTTGAACGATCAGACTCGCGCGACGTCAGGCATGCGTGTTCAGTTGATCTTCTCCCCCGTGCGCGTGCGGGCGATACGCTTCGACGACGCCGAAGCTTTGTCGATCACGTATTCAGCGTGACGACGAGCATTACGCGCGTCCGTCTCCGCGTGTACGTTCGCGATTACTTCATCGACGCCGTCGTCGTACAGCGACAGCCGGTATTCACGCGCCGCGGCGCCGGAAAGCACCGTGCCGTCCGGCATGGTGATCTTCTTGCAGAATGAGTCCATTAGCATAGTTCCTGAAAATCCCGGTCGACAACAGCGTCGATCGGGACTTCAGTCTACCGTCCCTCAAGAATTTTTTCTCGACCTGCGATAGAACCATGTAAACACCAGTTTCCGCCTATCGAGCCCGCGGTGAGCCGCGCCTCGCGCGGTTGCGCAGCAACCTGATGCAGGGGCATGCTCACCAGCGCCAGCGCTCGCCGGCGACCTCGGCCCAGGCGTCGCTTTGCGAAGTGCAACGATGTCGCTCGGCCGTGAGCGCGATCGCGACCAACAGGTCGTCGACGCGCCGATCGAACGCGTCTTCGTTCTCGAACGGCACCTGCAGAACGGTCACGCCGTCGCGGGTCGAGGTGCGCGCGAGGCCAGCGAGCACCTCGCGCTCCACTCGCTCGAGCACGCGGACCCGACCGCGTCCGCCCGGCCGCTTCGGTTCGACACGCAGTGTCACGTGCACGTCGATCAGCTGGACCGCAGCGCTCGCATCCGCTCCGGGTGTCGCGATTACCGTCGCCGGCGACAGGGCGAGCGGGACGGCCGCGGCCGCCGGCCGATCCGCGCTATCGAGCGCCGCATTGAACAACGCCTCGACCGACTGGAACTGGCGCACCGCGTCGGCCTTGGTGTAAAGCGTCGTCGTGCCCAGGCTCGCATGGCCGAGCAGCTCCTGCATGTCGCGGATATCGGCGCCGGCATCGAGGCCGTGGTTCGCAAACGTGTGGCGCAGCCAGTGGGTGCTCGCGCGGCGCAGGTCGGCGGCCGCGTTCGGGTGCGTGATGGCCAGCTGGTCGGCGGCCCGCGCCAAAATCCCCTTGAAGAGACGCCCGACCACGTCCGGATGCAATGGCTCGCCGGTCACCAGGTGCGCGATCAGCGGCGTGTCGGCCGGCGCGGTTTCGAGTGTCAGCGGCACCGGGCGCATGCGCAATTGCGCACGTAGCGCGTCGATGAGTCGACGCGGCATCGGCACAGTGCGCGCGCGCCGGCCCTTCCCTACCACCTTCAGGCTCCACGCATCATCGAGCGCGCCATCGAGCGCGCTGCGCGTGAGCGCGCCGGTGGTTGCCGCGGCGAGCTCGGCGCGGCGCAGTCCGGTTGCGTACGCGAACAGCAGCAGGAAGGCATCGCGCGCAATCGTCGCCTCATTCGCCGCCCGGTCACCGGCGACGTCGAACGCCGACACGGGCCGCAATACGGTCTGCAACACGTACTGCCACTGCGCGCGCGTGAGCGTGCGTCCGGTCGCGTCGATCGGCACGGAGGGGGCGGCCGGCAGACCGGCGAACGGATTCACGCGCAGGTACTGCTGACCGACCAGCCACTCGCCCATCGCGTTCAGGATCCGCCGCGCGGTGTCCCGACTGCGCTCAGACAACGGGCCGACGAACGGCCGCCAGGCCGGGTCGAACCGCTCGACGCGGCCGCGCCCAATCCAACGCTCCGCCGGTTGCGGATCCCGCAAAAAGACGTCGAGGTACTCGGCGCAGTCCGGCGTATTCAGCGACGACAGCGGCTTGCCCTTCACGACGATCGCCCAGAGCAACAATCGCTCGGCTTCGCGCCGGTATGCGCGGCGGGTCGCTTCGCTGCGCGCGCCCCGGATCGCGATCCATGCGTGGACCGCCTGCAGGTCGGTGTTCAGTTCGATCTGGTGCGCGGGTACCGGCGCCCGGTTCAACCCAGCCGAGCCGTCGAGTCCGGCCGGCACATGCAGCGCCTCGAGCGGCACCACGTCGGCGAGCGCGCCGGACACCGGCTGCAGCGCCGGGTGGCCGGCGGCCAGCTGCCGGCGCGGCGTCACGGCGAGCGGCGACAGGTAGCCCAAGGTGTCCGGGTGCTGCGCGATGAAGTCGGTGACGCGCTGCGCACCGATCGCGCCCAGGCGCGGCACCGCGCGGAACCAGCGCTGGCGCCGCGCCCGCATCAGCGCGAGCAGCTGCGCGAAGGTGTCGACGCCGGCGGCCGCGAGCCGTGCAACCAGGCGTGCGTCGAACCAGCCGTCGAGCGTGTGCTCGAGCTGCGGCGCCTCGACCAGACTGGCCTCCATGCGCGCGAGCGCGGCGTCCTGGCGATCACGCAGGCGCCGATTGCGCGCGACCTTGCGATCGAGCGCGGGCGACGACGCCGGCGGATAGGTTTCGACGTACAGCGCGACCAGCTCGCGCTCGCTATAGAACGCGTCCGGGTCCACCGCGGCGCGGAACGCCTCGAGCGTCGGCACTGCAACCGCCCCGCGCTCTGCGCCCCCCGCGTGCGCGTCGCGCGGCAGGCTGCCCGGTTTCAGGCGCAGCAGGTGCGCCGCGTCGATGTCGCGCGCGCGCCGCGCGGCGATCGTCAGCGTGTCGCGCAACGTCGCGAGCGTTCGGCGGGTGACGCGCACGTCGGCGCCCGGCGCGCCGTAGTGCGCGTGCAGCGTCGCCTCGTCGAGCCCCTCGAGGTACGCCCGGTACAACGCGAAGTGGGCGGGCGTCAGGCGCCGCAGCGGCCGGGACGGATCCTTGCGCATGACCGGTGCTTGCGCCGCGGCGGTCGCGACCTGGGACGCCGCCATTGCTACTTCGGATGCCGCCATAGAGCTCCTTCTACTCCGTTATCCAATCGATTCCGTCGTCAAGCGTGCGGCGCCGCGTTTGGCGTACCGGCCTGCCCGCGGCCGACAGTCTCCAACGTCGCATGCAGGTACTCGAGAAATTGCGGGAGCACCGAGCACAGACCGATGCGCTCCTGCATCTCGCTGCGATACAGGCCCAACTTGGCTTCGTCAAAATGCCCGCCGAGATAGACCTGGCCGACCGTGTCGCGCGCGACCCGGCTGGCAATCGTTGCCCAACCGCAGTGACTGAACGGGTTGTAGTGCTGCTTGGCGAGCGCGAGGCGTTCAACAGCGGCACGCGCAACGCCCAACTGCTCAGCGTTCCACTCGAGTTGCTTGAGGGCGTGGTGGGCCTGCACTGAGTGGTGGCTGGTCCACGCGCGCTCCCAATAGCAGCCCATCTCCGGTCCCGTCTTCTTTCGAGCAATCACCAGCGGCGTATCGGCTGCGCACAGCAAGGCCATCGCAATGCCCTCGATCACCTGGCGCATTACGTTGCCGGCAGCAGCCAGCTTGCCGCTCAGCAGTAGCTTGCTGGCCACCAGTAGATCGTCGAGCACGCCGAGGCCGAATGCGGCGGCAAGACCCGTCTGCTGCGTACCCGCCCGATCGGCGGCGTCCGTGATCGGGTCCATCCATTCGAAACAGGGCGCCAGGGCTGCAGCCAACTGGTCGAGCTCAGGGCCGAGATGCGCGGCGAAGTCGGCTCGCACGGCCTCGTCGTCGTTGAGCAACGCTCGGCGCATGCCAGCGGGGTCGGTCAGTGGAAGCGCGGGCGCGTTCATGTCGCTCCAGGGCGGCAGCAGCGTGTTGAATTAGTGTCGCACGGCCGGATAGACGAAATCGGCGTCCGGCGTGAACGCATAGGGCGTCGGATCGTCGCTGAACAGCACGTAGCCCTCGATGCCCTGCGCCCGCAACACCTGCACGGCCCGCCGCGCGTTGGCGACTGTGAAGGCCTCCCGCTTGCCCGGATCGATGGGACCGCCGTCGGCGGTGGGCTCGTCGCTCTCGATCAGGCGCACCATCGGCGCCGTGGTGCCGAGCTTGCGGCCGAAGATGAGGGATTTCATCGTGGGTTCCTGTCGGCCGGGGCCGGTGTGGTGTTCGATACGGAAAAAGTAACGGGTCGCACGGTGTCGGCGCCGCGGCGATCCCCCGCGGCTGCGGGCCGATCGCCGCCAGCGCCCTGCCCGGCCTTGCCGGGCAGGGTCGGGACAAGTATAGGGGAAAATGCGGCCGATCTGACAGACAAAAATGCTGCATCTGATAAGAATAGTTATCAGATGTGGCGCTTTTATATCGCACTCAGAAATCTGATCGCGCCCCCTATGCCGGCGGCCCGGCGTGACCGATGATCTGCAGTGGCTCGGCGCGTTCGCGTGCCGCCTTCCACCGCCACCAGGAGACCTCACCGATGGCCCTTATCCAGATTCCCGTGCAGAACCACGACCACTATCCGACCGCCGGCATCAACCCAACCCAGGTCGCAGCGATCTATTCCGCCCCCCTCGTTCCGGGCGGGACGACGATCGAGCTGAATTCACGCGATCCTCAACCCAGCACGCACTATCCCCACGGCCGGGCCCGAACGCTCGTCTCGCCTGCTCCGGTGGCCGACGTCCTGGCGGCGCTGGCCGCGGCCGGAGCGCCGCTCGTCCCGGCCGAGCTGGTGCGCATCACGGCGTCCACGCCGCTCGATCACCATGTGAATCCGAGTGCGATCGTCGCAGTACGACCGCACCAATCGGGTACTGGCCATGTGTGGCTGACCAACGGCGAGGAACTGTTTGTGACGCCCGCCGCGCTGCAAGCGCTCGCGGCGCTGCTGGTCGCTCCGCCCGCGGCCGTCGCGGCCGCTCACATCTGACAGGGTTTCGCCCTGCGGTAGACGAAAAAAACCCGGCCGTAGCCGGGTTTTGGAGGAGTCACACTGGCGGCCACGGCCCATACAGGCTGGTCGGTGGCCGCCAGCGTGAGGTTTTAACGGCCTATATTCTGGTGCGGACCGGTCCGCAAGCGCGGCTCCCAGTCTGCATGTCCATGTGTGTATCGGACCGAATACGTGTCGCCGACAGACGGTATGGCGATCCCAGTCGGCAGCTTATGCGCGGCGGCGGTATTGCGTCCCAGATCCTGGACGGCGTACCCCTCGGTTACGAGGAGTATTTTGCCGACATAGCGCCCTTGCGCTTCGTCCACACGCTGAACGACGACTCCACTGGATGCCAACGTCGCGGTCAGTGACGGCGGAAGGTCGGCAATCGCCGCCGCGCGATCCCTGGAATGGGGGGCTAACCGAAACACTTCCGCTTGCAGAATGGCCGCGATTCGAGGCGACAGTGCAGGGTCCATGCCCATTTGGTCAACCGCCTTATCGAGAGCAGCCGTGTTGCTGTTCAGAAAGCTTGTGACCTTCACAAGCGAGCCGATGGCGTCCTTCCCATAGGCGGTTTCGGCCTTCGCAAGCGCCGCACCCGGTATCGGCCCCCATTGGTCCACCATCATGGCGAGGTCGATCGCGTCCCTATACATCACACTGGCGTCCGGCCATCGATCAGCGTTCGCCAAAATCTTCTCGGCGTATAAGTCGGGTCGGGACAACGTGGCGACCGGGAGCCCGGCGGTACGTTGGCCTTCGATCGGAATCCGTGCCTCCCGCACGAGCTCGAACTTTATCGGCCGCTCTCCGTCGCCAGCGTCGATCATCGTATAGATCTTGTCTCGCTCCTTGCGAACATCCCGTACGAGCCTGATGGGCTCCTTGGCTAGTTTGTTTATTTCATTGTCGGACACGAGCTCGCGTATCTGGCGGTAACCGTCGGCCGACGCGCAGAGAAAGTCGATGTCGACTGATTCCCGATATTCGTTGGCTGAGAGGACAATTGCAGTTCCGCCGCCAAAATAGCAACCCGCCTGTTCAAGCAGGTCCGCGTCGAGTTTCTCTAGGAAGCGGACGATGTTTTGGTGATGGGGACGCTTAAACATGAAGATGTCCGTGTCCGATATCGTGCGTGAGGCGGGCAATCAATTCGCGCTCCCGCGGGTCGAGCTTGTCCACCTCGACGTAGCGCCAATTGCGCTCATAGAGTGCGAACGCTTCCTCCTCGCTAATCACCTGATCACCAGGGCGATTCCAAGCGATGAATCGAAGCTGCGGATAATCATTGATGTGAAGCATGTTGACATGGCTGCAGAAGTATGATTTCCAGTATGCCACCAATCGGCAAAGGCGTCCACCTGCTCCATTTCCAACGTCAGAAGTGGCACCCCTCAGCGCGCGGCTGGTCAGCCAATGTAATGCTTGACGGTCCCGCAGCGCGTGCATTTGTCAGCCATATGCCCCACGTCGTGGCTCCGATGCCGACTGTGCGGTTGCCAGTCATGGCGGCACTTCTTGGCACGAATCCAGCCAACTATCGGTCCTGAAACTAAGAGTCCGACCGCCACAACAGGCAATACCGCGCCGAAGGAGCGCAGCGTGTCCAAGCCGAGAAGACGAATGATCGCTGACACTGATATGAGCAGGACGGCCGCGACCGTGATAGCAACTTATTTTTTCACTTCTTTCCTCCTGTTCTGGTTGCGGGCGATGCGACGGCCGAGCGCAACAGGTTGATTTCCGGCCGCTTTTGGGGGAGACGCGGTTAGAACGTCAGCGAAATCTTAGGCCACCATTCCGATCCAGATCACGCGAACAGACGGCTTTTCTCGGCGCCAGCAATTTTCACTCCGACCATGCTCGCTCCTGTCTTGGCAGCAAGCCAGCTAAGTCCCGGCTTTTCCGGCTGCCGATCGCCAGAGACGGAGATGCCCCCTTCCGGAAAGACCATCACGTTTGCTCCAGAAAGAAGTGCTCGCTTGAGCGCCCGCATGCCGAAAGGCGCAGAGCTATCCAAGGGCACGACCATGCCGAATCCGATACGTGAAAGCGCATCGTGGCCGAAGCGTGAGATCGACTTTATGCCGGGCATGCAACGGTCGTTTCGTCGTCGCGCAGATTCGCGCCTTGGAGACCATTTCCGAGGTCAACAATGCGCAGATGGGAATGCACGATCTTCCTGCACTCGCCAGTATCAAACTTCACGATTTGCTCGCCTTCCCACGCTTGGGCCACCGTGACCACGCCATCCTTGATCGAAGCGGCATACGGCGTGTTCGTCACGTGCTCCGAAAGAACCTTTGGAGCGCTATCGGCCATTGCAACTGCAGAGATCAAAAGAAGGCTCAGTGCCGCAATTTTCTTCATTTTTACGTCCTCGTATCCTGGCTACCGGCCGTGCGGGGCGCGTTCGCGCCAAGTGTTTTCCGATGCCGGCCGAAGCTGGCGCAGTGTTACGCGGGCGTGCGCTTGACCGTAAGACGGTACTCTGAGCCGTGGCTGTCGGTTGCGATTGCCGTCGCAGTGTCGAGCGGCACAGTTGCGTCAACGTGCTTCTGCCAGTCCGAATCATTCAGATCAATCACGACGTGCGCCGTGTTGTCCGCGTTGAACGCTACGACAGTAGCGACCAGCGTGAACTGGCTGTGCTCGTCGCTGTTTTGCCGCAGGTTGCGCGTTCCAACAAACGACGCAGCCTGGTAATCTGCTTCGCGGGCTTTGGTTGTTGCGCTGTACTTGGCGATATCGACGCTCGCCATCGGTACGGTCTTGGCATCCTGCCACTTACCGTTTGCGCAGATCACCGGCTGATGCGATGCGGTGTCACTGAACGTACCGTTGTTCTCGTCGGCGCATTTTGTATCCACGACTTGCGCAGCATGTGCGGTTCCCAGGGTTGCGGCAATCGCCAGCATGGATGCAACCAGTTTTGCTTTATACATTTCGATTTATTTCCCGTACTTGTGGTCCCAGTTGCTGGCCGGTAAAGCGCGCTTTCACGCCGAATGGTTTTCCGATTGTTGAATTGGCTTTCCGCTGGTGCGTTCGACACCAGCAGGAAGCCAACTTACGCCGGGCACTCAACGGCGGTCGTTGTCTCTTTGTACTCGACCTTCTCCGCGTCGCCTGCCTTCACGACGTGAAGATTCGTGTGCGCGACTTTCTGGCACGTCCCGTTATCCAATTGAACGACTTCGGGTGAACTTGAACGGCTCAACCTTCTCTGTCATTGCCTGCTCCGTAATGTCTTCAATCTGATTTTATCATCTCACAATTATGCGCCCGGTAGCGACGTTTCCAACGTCAGAAGCCGCCTTTTCATCGTGCGCGGCCACCCCCCACTTTTCCTCTGCCAGCATGACCGGCGTTTCCCGAGCATTGAGTGGGGCGACGGCGGGACTCGAACCCGCGACACAAACTTCCCGCCTGGCCCCTCGAACGGAAACCATCGAAACAAAGAAGGCTCTTTCCAACTGAGCTACGTCGCCATTAACCTGATTTTCCAGTGTCAAAGAACAGTCATGCGCCGAGCTTCAAATTGCAGCTTGCTACCGTCCGCAAACACACAAATGTCCACGCACAGTTGCGGAGCCTCTATCGATACAGCGAGGTCACACGCGGTGTCAAATGCTCTGCACACATCGGCGTCCATGCTGATGCACTCGGCGGTGGTGTATTGCGGTCGGTCCATCATCTTTGCGTGTTTTCCTAGTCGTCCTCGTGCGCAGCGTCTGCTTCTGCTGCCGTATGCCCAGCACTTTCATCGATCAGCCCCGTCGCAAGCCAAAACGCATGCTCGGGATGGAGGCGGCATAGCGCTTCAAACATTTCAAGCGATGGTTTCGTAACACCAGCGTAGGTGTGTCGCCACTTCACAGCTTTCAGCCCGGTCAGTTCTTCAAGTCGCCGCCAATCGTTACGCTCACCGACTATTCGCCGCACTAGAAGACTCATACGCTGGCCGATGCTCGCGCCAGAGTCAGCGTCGTTCGCGCGAGCGGCCAAACGCCAGTGAAGCCCAGCTACGGCCTGCTTTGCTACGCGCGGTTTCGTCGTTGCGCCCATCTTCTACCCGTTTCCCTTTGTCACCAAGATCGGGCATCCCCGATACGACGCACGAAATTCTTTCGCTCGCGACGCATCCCCAGCGTCACACTCACGGCAACCGCCCCTGCGAACAGCGTCAGCGCGCCAAGGTAGATGCCGCGTGAAGCTGCGACAGGGAGTGCGTCGGGCCAGCTTGCGGCCTGGGGCGCAGCCGTACTCACCAAGCCGTGAAACAGGGCACAGGTGCTATCCGCTGCACTGCCGATCGCGCCGAGCCCCGCATCACGCAAAGCGTGGAGCGGCACTGCGCCGATCATCTGCAACGACACCGCCGGCACGAGAGCCACGCCGATAATCCACGAGGAAATCCGTTCCGCTTTCGACGGCGGGAAAGGTGCCTGATCGATATCCTTGTTAGGGAAAAACGCGTTCATGATGTGTTTTCCGGTCTCGTTACGCGGGCAGCTTCGACGGCACCGCCGACATGCCGTGCATCGTCTTGCCCATTGTGAAGTGATGCCCGTTGCGCGCGACACCAGCGCTCTCTGCGGCTTCCGTGGCGGCGATGGATGTAGCGAGTCCATCGCGCAGCTTCACCGCGTCAGCCAGCGTCAGTTCGGTGGCAACGCCGTCGAGCGTTATAACGACCGGATGCTGGACGATGCCCCCGGCAACCGTCCGTGCCTGAACTCCACTTTCAAATGTCTGTTCGTTGTACATGTTGATTTTCCTTCCAGGTATTTTCCGACGACTGCTGGAGCCGCGAGCTGATTTTTGCCGCGCCGACAGACACGGACACAAAGGCCGCGCTGATGAGCATAGCCACGGCGTAATTGTGCAAGCCGTCGAGCATGCCAATGTGATGGGTCGCAATGCCGAGCAAAACTAGCACTGCGACAAGGCCAGCTGTAACGGCAAGTGAGAACCAATCGCCGAGCTCGCCGACTGCGCCGAGCAAGTCCATCCCAAATGATTTGATTTTCTTCATTGTTTAGAACGTCAGAAATATCTTGGGCCACCATTCCGAGCCGGATCGCGCGAACAATCGGCTTTTCTCAGCGCCGGCGATTGTCACTTCGACCAGGCTGGCTCCCGTCTTGGCGACGAGCCAGCTAAGCCCCGGCTTGTCCGGCTGCCGATCGCCGGAGACAGAGATACCCCCTTCTGGAAAGACCATCACGTTTGCACCAGAAAGAAGTGCGCGCTTGAGCGCCCGCATCCCGAAAGGCGCAGAGCGATCCAAGGGTACGACCGTCCCGAATCCGATACGAGAAAGAACATTGAAGCCGAAGCGTGCAATGGGCGACCGCCGCGAGAAATCGGTATCCACCGCAAATACGAGAGGTGCGGGACTCGCGAGTGCCACAATTACGCCATCGAGAAGCGAAACATGGTTCGCATGCACGATCGTGTTCCCTGCGGCGATGGCAGTGCGCGCATGCTGTGAATAGCTAACACGCACGCGAAAGGCTGCGAGGCCGAGCAGGGATATGACTGATCTAATGGGTGCTCGCACGCGACTCATACCCCGAGGAAACGTGCCACGCCCGTCAGGGCCACACCAATCACGGCGCCGAACCCACACACCGCGGCCAATTCCCAGCGCGCGCGTTGAGCGATCGCACGACGAAGCGACGCCTTGTCTGCGCAGTTCGCCGCAATGAAGTACGCCGGCACGCCATCCCGATCACGCGAAATCCGCACGGATCCAGCGTCAAGCGCGGTCTCCAGTGCAGTCGGCATTGGCAAATACGACGCGAGCATCCATCGAATGGTTTTCATGAGTGATTTCGATCCTAGTCCTGATGCGACCTGGACTCTTCCCGGCGAGCCGATAGAAAACGGAGAGTCAAGGCGCTCACGAGAAATATGATGCCCACTACTACCTGCTGATCCAGCGAGAGACCTAACGCCGCGATAAATGCCATATGGGCGACTAATCCAGACACGAACAGCACGCAACCTGTGAGCGATAGCGCCAAAAAAACAATGCTCTTTCCCATGATGTTTTCCGTCCTGTTAGTCACGCTCTGCATCGTTCGGCATGGTTTCTTTTTGCACCTGGTCCAGCAGAAATTGAAGCCCAGCTTCGAAGGACTCGAACCCTGCCAGACGTGCAATCATCGCTTGACACTGATGCAATTTCAGCTCGACGCCAAGAAGCTCCGGCGCGCTTTTCTGCATCCTCTTTGCCGCACGCTTCATCGCTGCCACTGACCGTCGTGCAGATTTTTCCGACCGACTCAGCATGCGGTCAAATGTGCGGTCGCGCTTCGTCGTCAGCGGGCGAGCCAGTTCGCTTACTTCGGTCATGGTCAACGCCTTTTTCCTCGTTTTCCGATGGTTAGACGGATACGGAGACGCCCCTCTACTAGATCTGCGAATTCGTCAAAGCTCACGTTGATTCTCCGATCCACTCACTCGCCGTCGTCGTCGCCAGCCTGGGCGACCGAGCTACATCCGCCCGGATGCCCTGCGCTCCACAACTTCACCAGTTCGGCCCACACCGTTTTGCCGCTGCCAAGCGGACCGATCACCATGGAATGGCCAACGCAGCGCCCGTGAGGGGTGAACTTGAACGGCTCAATCTTCTCTGTCATTGCCTGCTCCGTAATGTCTTCAATCTGATTTTATCATCTCACAATTATGCGCCCGGTAGCGACGTTTCCAACGTCAGAAGCCGCTTTTTCATCGTGCGCGGCCACCCCCACTTTTCCTCTGCCAGCATGACCGGCGTTTCCCGAGCATTGAGTGGGGCGACGGCGGGACTCGAACCCGCGACACAAACTTCCCGCCTGGCCCCTCGAACGGAAACCATCGAAACAAAGAAGGCTCTTTCCAACTGAGCTACGTCGCCATTAACCTGATTTTCCAGTGTCAAAGAACAGTCATGCGCCGAGCTTCAAATTGCAGCTTGCTACCGTCCGCAAACACACAAATGTCCACGCACAGTTGCGGAGCCTCTATCGATACAGCGAGGTCACACGCGGTGTCAAATGCTCTGCACACATCGGCGTCCATGCTGATGCACTCGGCGGTGGTGTATTGCGGTCGGCCCATCATCTTTGCGTGTTTTCCTTAGCATCAGTAGGTCGGCGGCTTCTCGCCAGTAACCGCCTTGTATCGCGCGGCAGCGTTGTCGTCCGTCCACTTCGCGAGTTCGTCGTGATCGAGGTTCCGAAACTCCAAATCCTTTTCGGCCATCATCTCGACGACTTCGCTCATATGCGCATGGCAAAAAAGAGCTAGGGCTTTCGGCTCTTGCGTGCCGCGCATGCTATCCATGCTTCTACACCCTACTTCTGATCCGTTACCACAGCCTCGAACGGGTCGGGCTCACTCGCAAACAGCGTCGCGAGCTTTTGATCCACAGCTGGTGCATGTGAGGACATGACTTTTTCTGAATTTACGCGCTCTCAAGCATTTGCCTGCCCTCGTCGCTCATCTGCAGCGTACCGAGTTCAGCTTCCAGAAGCCACTGATCACGCTTCGCCAGCGCATCGGCCTGCGCTCGCGGATTTCGATCATCTCGAATGGCATTTACCACACGACGAATGGTGTCCAGATTCAAGACGTGCATCGCTCACTCCTTCAAGTTGATATGTCGCTTCAGGATACTGTCACGACCTCGCCAAGCTTTCCAGTGTGTCGCGTCACGCTATAGATAGCGCAGAGCTACGTGTCCAATTTTCCTCTGTGGGCCGGGCTGGCGGTTTCCGATCGACCTCTTTTCTCTACCGGAAACCGAGTGACAAGAGTTCCAGCTCCAAGGTCGTCGGAGAAGTGGCCTTCTTCAGCCAGCCCTGCGACTGCACTCGTCGACGCGCTTCAATTTCAGCTTTTTCCCGCGCCAGCCGGACAAGCGACGCGAGACGGGCTGCACGTTGCTCTAATACAGCCCACCAGTCGTTGTCGTATTGAGCCAACGCTTGGAGCATCGACGCAAGTCGAGCGATAGCCTCCGGACACGACTCCTGCTGAACATCAGCTCGCCCGCTGTCATCGAGAAACCACCCATTGATGTATCCTGCGGCGTCCCAAAGCACCAGATCGATTCGAGACGGGCTCCCCTCAAGCAAGTAACCGCTAAGCGCCTCGAAGTCATTGAATAGTCTTTCCAGCACATGGTGACTCTTGCCGCCCAAGCCGGCATCCGCCTGCGGTGCCACTACTCGCAGGCAGATCCGTTGCACTGCCGCCTGCGCCGCTATCAACGCAGATCCTACTTCGCAGCGGATAGGGTGACTCTCCTTGTATGACGCGAACATCGCGGACAGCTCTTCATCAAGCTCACGAGCCGAGAGTTCGAAAAGAGGCTTCTCTTCGTTCATCATGGTCACGTCCTCATGTGCCCAATTTCAGGCTCGCTGTTTTCCCATTCAAGCCACTTGGGCTTTCTTAACAGCGTTAAAGCCGTCGGTTGCGTCGAACAGCGATCCCGAGATCTCCCTGAAGAGTCTTGCTTGGCACTCGGGGCTAAGGCGCTCGCGACGGCCAAACTGTTCGACTGCCGCGCGCAGGCTTTCTGCAGCGGTCCCACCGTCTATCGGGTCGATCTTGCCAGCGTGAAATACTATGGCGATCCCATGACTGCGCAGAATCCGCGTAAAGTCACCAAGCAGCGAAGGCAGAGCCTGTTCATCCATGATTTTTCCTCGTTTTCCGCTTCGTTATTGCTTTCTGGTCATCTGTTCGGCCCACGTTACCAAACGGCCGAGCATCGTGTTTCGGCGCATGTATTCACGCTTTTCGCGCTCAGTCATGCCCGGCTTCTTGGGCTCGCGCGGTCGCTGAAGAACTGCAACCACTGCCATTGCAAGGAGCACTCCAAAAAATACGGCAGATTCGCGGGTCACGTTGCTGTTTTCCGATCACTTTGCCAATTTCACCGGAAGGGGCCCGATGTCGCCGATGCTGTTAAGGCCGAGACCAAGAGTCTTCAACATAGGGCTCACTACCTGATTCAGCACCGCCATCGCCACAATTTGGGACTGCAGCGCCTCCGTCTTTCCTTCTGCGGCCCCGTGATGGACGAGGGCATTTCGCCTGTCCTGCAGTTCATTGCACTTCTTTATCAGGTTCGCGTCGGAATCGCCTACTGTCAGCTTCTTCAACTCACCGCCGAGCAGTTGAGCATAGATGTGCCCCAACAGCGTCGTGTACTTGGTAAAGCCCGTATTACCATCCAGCACGCTTTTGCTTACGGCATCCGCGAGACGCTCATGGTGAACCAGCCCATAGACGACCGGCCGAAGAAGGGTGAAGCGAAAAAACAACTCCATTGAACTGGCGAAGAAGATCGTTCCAGCGTCGAAGTGCTCGTTGGCGACCAGTCTCGTCCCTTCTATGAGTCGGTTCCAGGCTGGCCGCATGAGGTGCGGATTCTGCACGTAGTACGATTTCAGGCGGTCTGAAGAAAATTGTTTGATCGTATCCGCTCGAACCTCTTTCGAGATCGCCTCGTACATCTCGTCGTACGCCGCGTCGCGCTGAGCATCAGCCTCGTCGTAACTCATACTGCCCTTCTCCTCGTTTTCCGATCACTCAATTACGAACGCCGGGCGGTAAATTCATCCCAAGCCTCACGGAACGCCTCAATTGCGCTGCTGCTCGCGTTTGACGCGCGGAGGTAGCCGAGCCATCCCGTCTTCGAGACGCGCCCGTTCGGGGCGTTGCCATCACTTTTTACATCGCGTGCCAGATCGCCAACTGGGTCATCTCGCTTTGCCTGCTGTTTGATCCACGCGAGGAACGAGCGGGCTGGCTTCGTTGAAGATGCGGATTCCACGACCTCAGCAGACACCGATGCAATGTGAAGCAGTTCCCCGCTCTCAAGCTCGTGGCTGTCCATTACCACGCTGCGAATGATCGAAAGCACTTCATCATCGTCCGCATTCGTATCCAGATCACCCAAATCAAGCAGAATCTTCATGCCGTATTTTCCGTTGCCCGATCATATTGAAAAGTAATGCGCCACGCCCGCCGCAGCCGTACCGATCGCGAGGCCGACCCCGCACACCGCGACCAGCTCCCACAGCTTCCGTTGAGCAATGGCGCGGCGGATCGTTTCCTTATCCACGATACTCGGCGCGATGAAATATGCCGTCTCCCCATGTTCATTGTGGGCGGTACGCACCGTGCCATCCGCAAGCGCCGTCTCGTGTGCCGCAGGCATCGGTAGGTAGGTAGCCAGCATCCACCGGATTGTCTTCATGGGCGTTTGCCTACCGGACAGTGCCGTTCTTGCAGTTACCGCACCACATCCCCTTGCTTGCGCTGCACAAAGCAAGACGGCCGCAGTGCGGACAGCGGATCGAGATTGCTCCTAGATACATAGCGTTTTGCTAATCGGTCTCAGATCAGAGGGTATCCGCCGCATCCCGAGCGTCGTCCAGCATCTCCGAAGCGATAGCGACGACCTTAGCCTCAGGCGCTGCAGTGCTCGGCGATGGGAACTTATTTTCAATGGACCTTGTTCCGGTCACATCGCCGCTGGCAGCCGTCTCCTCTCGATACCATTCGGTGACAGCTCTGATTGCATCAGGACGGGTCATATCACCGGCCGCGACAAGGCGTGCCGCACCGTTTGCAATTTCCTCCGCGAGGCGTTCACGGTGTGATTCCTCTTCATCTCGAACACCCTGATTAGATCCATAACCCACTTTTTCTTCTCCTTGACGCCGACCAAGCCGGCTTGTCCTTGGGTCGGCCAGGCCGACGTTTTCCTACGCCTTCTGAATGTTGAAGTTCGCCGCCGCGTACCGTGCATTGCACGTCCAGACTTCTTCCCCGTTACGGTAGAAAACTGCCCAACCCTTTGCGACGGTCATGCGGGCTTGCGGAAACACGGCGCTATGACCATTGATGGCAGCTGACATCTCATTTCGTTCGCGGCATGTTGCCCAGTAGTCGCCGTCGGGCAATAAGTCCGGATCTGGGCGCCCTGATTTCGTCACGATGTTTTCCGATCAGCCGTTAATAATCCACCGCCGAAGCTGGAGAAGCCCCGAGACCTCGTTTCCATTCGGCAATTCGACAACAGGGCCGGAGTTCATCGACATCGGGAGGCCAGGAGGAATCCTTGCAAGTTCGCCCGCAACCTTCGCGATAAAGTTGACCTTGTCACCGTCCTCGAAGATGACCTGCGCGTTTGCGCCTCGTCCAATCTTGAATTTGTACGTATTCATCTCGTTATTTTCCGTCATTTCTTGGCGTAGTACAGCACCGAATAGATCTCTCGATGTCGCTCGTACAATCGTTGCGCCAATTCACCATCGTCAGCAACCTTTGCAATTCCTAGCGCGCCGAGGTACGAAAGCATTGCCATCGAGTCGATCAGCTTGCTCGTGTGCTCGTCCGTGAAGCTTTGCCGAATCTCATCCTTGATCGCACGCGCCTTGACCTGTACTGCACCTCCGTGGGTAAAAGCGCACATCGATCGCCATGCCTGATCCTTGACACTACGTATGATTTCACCCGCCTGTCCAAGTGTTCCCGCGAGGTCGGTCGTAAGCTGATGCATCTTCGGTGGCTCACCGCCCTGAACAAACTTCTCAAGTTCTTCGTCGCTTGCGCAGTCGAAGTACCAGTTTGCGCGGACGTAAGCTTCGAATTGCGGCCGATACAGTGCGAACGCTGAACCTCGAACATCATTTTCAACCAGCACATGTCCCGCGAGGTGGTGCTCAATGCAGAGGTGGTGAAGCGCGACGGCCACACGGGCGCGTAACGTCGTCTTGAACTCGACGCCATTGACGAGCTTCGCGCAAGCATCCATCCATGCGTTAGACCGTTTGACGGCCTTTTTTAGTGTCTCTTCGCGCATCGTTTTCCGAGTCTGTTAGCGCGGACGTGCGCCCTTCTTGTCGATCACCCAACCGCGCTTGTCTTCCCGCGAAAGCGGCAACTCACGCATCCCCGGAAACCGCGCACGCATCATCGCGCGAGCCTCACGGTCGATTCGCCACTTACGAAACATGGGACGCGCAAACGGCCATACGATCAGCGCGGCCACGATGGCGACGATGGCGACGAAAATAATCGGTTCCATAGTTTTCCTACACGGCGATGACGAGTTCGGTGTACTTCGACAGATGGCCGTCCGAAGTTACCAACCGCAACGGCTCCGACATTGCCTGCGCAACCAGCAGTCGGTCAAACGGATCGCGGTGAATGTCAGGCAGATTTCGAACCAACGCTGCGTGAACTGCCCGTACTGGCAGTTCCAAGAATCCGCTGGCTGCAATCTCTGAGACGAGCAGATCGACGTCGGCCTCGAGTTTGCCTAGACCGACCTTGATCGAGGCCTCCCAAATGCTAGCGCCGCTTACAAATACTTCGTCGGCTTCCAGAATCAGCGTGCGCGCCGCTTTGGTCAGCTTGCGGTCGTCCATGACGGACCAGAGGTAGATGTGCGTATCAAGAAGCAGACGCATCAACGACCCTCGAATGCTGCGATCAGATCATCGGGGAGCGGCGCATCGAAGTCATCCCGAATACGGACCTTGCCCTTGAGGCCACCGAAGCGCCGCGTGACCTTCGTCTTCTCGATTGGCACCAGTCGGGCGGTCGGCTTACCGGCCTTAGCGATGACGATTTCCTCGCCGGCGGCGGCGGCATCGACCAGCCGCGAAAACTGCGTTTTCGCTTCATGAATATTGACGGTCTGCATAACTACTCCTAGTGGACTAAGCCCATGTTAGTCCACTGGCTCGCACCGGTCAAGCGGCAATCGCCTGTCAATGAATAACGGCACAAACACACGAGGCTTGAACTGCACTGCGTCTCGGAATACGCGCGCTCGTCGGCTTGTTCAGAGGGAGTCTGGGGCCATCGGACCCAAAATGCGCGTGTGTGGGCCGTGTTCGCTCATGTCCTCGGAAAACTCGGCGCGGCGCTGAGTTTCTATTACCATTTCGCTCTATTGCAATAACTCGTGCACGATCGTGACGACCGAACTACAAGACCTACAGGCTCAGCTTCGCGACTTGAATATTCGACTCGCGGACGTGAAGAAGGACGAGAAGCAGGCGTATTTGGCCGGCGTCCAGGCGCGCGTTGCGCTCTACGGCATCACCGAAGATGAACTGCTACGCGCGGCCGGCTTCCGGAAAGCGCGCAAACGGCAGGCGCAAGCGAAGTACTACGACCCCTCCTCGGGTAAGCAATGGTCGGGATTAGGCCCGCGACCGAGATGGCTGGAAGGCAAGAATCTCGACGACTACCTGATTGAGCGCGCTGCGAAACCGTGGTGGCCCGGAGAGGACGCCTGAGAGCTCATCCTCGGGGCGATCTTGGCCGAAGAATGTTCGATCGTCGGCCGAGCGTTGCGGCGGTGTTGGGGCCATGCCCAAGACTTGCGTTACCCTGTCCCTGAACGGTTGCTTATGGGGCACGGCAATGTGCTATTCCGCAAAGATCCAAGCCAACTATCGGGAGTACGTCCGACGCTACGGCGCCGACATGGACATCGAGACGTTCAGGCGCCTCTTTTTCGCGCGCGCATCCGGGGCCGACATCAAGATGCCGAAAGCGGTCGACGCCGCGTTCGCAGGTGTCGACGAAGAGATCACTGCCGCGATCGCCGCGTATCGGAGCCAGTGGACACGAAAGCTCGAGACCGATCTGTTCGAGCAGCGAGCGCGGCTCGTCGCGGCCGAGAAGAAGCTCGCCGTAAAGATCACGAGGAAGGGCAGCGAGGACGTTCGGATCGCCACGAACAAGATCGATGCGGCAACGCGCGGGCTCGACCATCTTCGCCGGCAGGACCTGCAGGAGCGTGATTCGCGCATCTTCCCTGGCTGGTATGCGCCCGTGCTGATCGAACTCGACGGCAAGCGCTTGGTCGTGCCCATGCGATATCGCTGTCGGATACCGGGTTGGACCGAGGCGGACGAAAAGCAAAAGCCTGGTTGTTACAACGCAAGAAAAACGAGCCTCGCCACAGTCTGGCGCCAGGTGTTTGGCTTCACGCACGGCATCGTGCTCGCCGACACGTTCTTCGAGCACGTTGAGCGAGCCGGGAAGGACGTCATCCTGCGTTTCGATCCAACGCCACCGCAGCCGATGCAGCTCGCGTGCTTGTGGACGCGCACCGAGATTCCCGGTGCCGATGACCTTTGGTCGTTTGCGGCCATCACCGACGATCCGCCGCCCGAAGTCGCGGCCGCAGGGCACGACCGGTGTGTGATTCCGCTGAAATCCTCGAACGTCGACGCGTGGCTGGCGCCGGATCCATCGCGGCGTGCTCAGCTGCGCGATATCCTAGCCGACCACGAGCGGCCGTACTACGAGCACCAGCTCGCAGCGTAAACGCAGGGGTTGGAGGGTCGGTTATCTCTGGCATATACTGTACAAACATACAGTTATTTTGCGTAACCGACCCCATGCATCCCGCCCTCGCCCACCCTGAAGTCATCCACCCGGCGCTCTGGCGAGCCAGCCAGCTGGCTCGCTCGAGCGTGCGCGGCGTCGACACGGGCCATCCGGAACTGACGGCCGAACTGCCCGGCGGCGGCTGGCCGGCCGGCGCGCTGATCGAATTGCTCGCGCCGCAGCCTGGAATCGGGGAGTTGCGGTTGCTGGCGCCAGTGCTCGCGCGCGCGGCCGGCAAGCCGATCATGCTGATCCAGCCGCCTCATGCGCTGCAACCGTTGGCGCTCGCGTATTGGGGCATCGACCCGTCCGGCTTCGTGACGCTGGCGGCGCCGCGCACGGCTGACGCGTTATGGGCCGCCGACCAGGCGCTGCGGGCCGGCACGTGTGCCGCCGTGCTGCTCTGGCAGCAGCACGTGCGCGCGGACGCGCTGCGCCGCCTGAATCTGGCCGCGCAGAACGGCTCGGCGTTGTTTTTCCTGTTCCGGCCGGCGGCCGCCGCCCGCGATCCGTCGCCGGCGCCGCTACGGCTCGCGCTCGCGCCCAAGCGCGACGGTGTCGACGTCACGTTCCTGAAGCGCCGCGGATTGGTGCGCGATACGCCGTTGTTCGTTCCCTTGTCCCCCTCGCCGATTTTGTTGAACCGCCATGCAAGTCTTTATATGAACGCCTCCCGTTTGAGCAGGTTCTCGAGCGCTCCGACTGACAGGATGGGCTGCAGCTTTATATCCGGCCTCAATGCAGCTGAAGTCGCTGCGGGCCCCGATGATATCCGCTGACTCGCACCTCATTTGGATCACGAACTTGAAGTTCTGACTTGCATCCAGGTTTCGCGAGTCCCGGTCCTACCTGTAGCGTCATCACGTTCAATTGCCTGCGCAACCTTGGGACGTTCCTCCCTGCAAAGCTTTATGCCGCTGAAGGCTCTACGTGCCCATGCAATCCACCACTGCGAAAGTCCCGCTCGTACGGACGTCCGTGGGCAAGTACAGCCCAAATCACTCTGGCGATCTTGTTTGCGATCGCAACCACGACGACGTTCGGTGGCCGGCGCATCCTGAGCTGATCGATCCACTTCCCGGGGTCCTTAGCGTGTACGAGCACGCTTCGCGCGCAGTGGATCAGCAGCGTCCTGAGATAAGAATCTCCACGTTTGCTGATGCCATGGAGAAGAACCTTGCCTCCGGAGCCGGATTGCCGCGGAACCAACCCCAGATACGCTGCGAATTCCCGTCCAGACCGGAATGCTCGGGGATCGCCAATCGTCGCTACCGCGGCCGTTGCCGTCAGCACACCGACACCTGGAATCTCGGCAAGCCTGCCGCTCGACGGGTCCGCGCGCATCCACATCTGAAGCCTGCGCTCGATCACACCTATTTGCTCATCGAGCTTAACCAGGTTGTTCCATTGTTCCCGCAGTGTCTCGATCAACATCGTAGGAAGGCGGTTTGCAAGGCGTGCGAGTACATCTGGAATGGCGCTGTCGAGTCCCTTGCGACTTCGGCTCATGACTTCTCCGTATTCGGTCAAAAGCCCGCGGAGCGAATTGATCTGCATCGTTCGCATCTTCACCAGTTGCTGTCGCATCCGGTGCATCGCAAGGACCGCCTGCTGACCTTCGGTCTTAATCGCGACGCCCTTTCCAGGTTGTTGTACTGCAAGCCAGATTGCGCGCGCATCGGCCGAGTCGTTTTTGTTGCCGATATTGAATGCCTTCACGAAGCGCCCGGGCATCAGTCGAACATCATGCCCCATTTCCATGAGGCGCCTCGCCCAGTGCTGGGCTCCGCCACAGGCCTCCATGCCGATCAGGCACGGATTTCTATTCGCGAAGTAGTCGAGGAAAGCAGAACGCTTTATCGCCTTGTTCACGGTAGCGCCTGTGTTCTCGTCCAGGTGATGCACCTGAAAAACCGATTTCGCAATATCGACGCCGACTGGTATGCGGTTCATCGCGAAGCTCCTGTAAGGGCCACGGGGGACATCATCATCGCTGATTTCACGCGCCATGGATCCCGACACCTATGACACCCCACCGACGGCGGATGGACGATGGGTGGGAGGCGTTCATACCATTTGGATCGGCGTGCATCTGCCGCACCTCAACCTCGAAGTGTTCCGGCCGCGATCGCCGGCGCCGTCGTCTGACGATGCGCGCGGGCTCGTCGTGCTCGAGGGCGGCCGCGTCGTGGCGCTCGATCGCGCCGCGCGTGCGCTCGGCGTGGTCGCCGGCATGCGCCGCGGTGGCGTGCTGTCCCTCGCGCCAGACGCGCAGATCCGCGAGCGCGACGCCGCGCGCGAGCGCGAGCTCGTGCTGGGGGTTGCTTATGCGCTCCTGCAGTTCACACCAAGCGTCGTCGACGCCGACGAAGCCGTGGTGGTGCTCGACGTGACGGCGAGCCTGCGCCTCTTTCACGGCATCCGCGCGCTGCGCCAGCGCGTGCGCGACGTCGTCGCATCGTTCGGAGTCACCGCGGCGATATCGGTCGCTTCGTCGGGGCCGGCCGCGTGGATGGTCGCGCGCGGGCTGCGCGGCGGCCTTGCGCTGTCCGCGCGATCGCTGCGCCACGCGCTCGCGCGCGTGCCGCTCGTCGTGGCGCCGGACGCGCGGCGCTATGCGAACTGGTTTGAAGATCTCGGCTGCGAAACGCTCGCCGATCTGCAGCGCTTGCCGCGCGCTGGGTTGAAGAAGCGATGCGGCACGCAACTGCTCGACTGGCTCGACCAGGTCGCCGGCACCGCGCCGGCCGCCTACGACTGGCTTGAGATGCCGCCGTCGTTCGACACGCGCGTCGAGCTAATGGATCGCGTCGAGCACGCCGAGGCGCTGCTGTTCGTCGCGCGCCGGCTGATCCTGCAGCTGACCGGCTGGCTCACCGCTAAGCAGTTGGACGTCGCCGCGTTCGCACTGCTGCTCGAGCACGAGCGCGGGCGGGACGCGATCGCGCCGACCGAGATCGAAATCGCGTTGGGCGCCCCTACCCGCTTCGAGGAACACCTCACGCGGCTCGTCAAGGAGCGGCTCGGCCACGTCGAGCTCGCCGGGCCAGTGATTGCCGTGCGCCTGGTCGCCCGCAGCGTGCAGGAAGCGGCCGCGCCGAGCGACTCGCTGTTTCCCGAGCCGGGTGGCACGCCGCAGGATCACGCACGGCTACTCGAACTGCTGACGGCGCGGCTCGGCTCCGAGAACGTACTCGTCGCGGCTCCCATGGCCGACTACCGTCCCGAGCCGGCCGCCCGATGGGTGCCGATGCGCGACGCGCCGAAGCCGTCGCCGCTGCCGTCGGACCTGCCGCGTCCTGCCTGGCTGCTTGCCAAGCCTGTGCCCCTGCTCACACGCGAGCATCGCCCGTTCTACGGCACGCCGCTGCGCATTGTGTCGCCTGGTGAGCGCATTGAAGGTGGCTGGCAGGATGGGCAGACCGTGACGCGCGACTACTTCGTCGCCGAGGACGACAACGGCATCTGCTACTGGATCTACAAGGAGCGGCCGACGGCCAGCGACGAGAGCGAAGCGCGCTTCTTCCTCCACGGCTTGTTCGGGTGACCCGTCATGGACGCCGGCAGTTTCGGCGCCCTGCCCGCCTACGCGGAACTTCAGGTCGCCTCCGATTTTTCGTTCCTGCATGGCGCGTCGCGCGCGGAGGAATACGTCGCGCGCGCGGCGCAGCTCGGCTACAGCGCGATCGCGATCACCGACGAGTGCTCGCTCGCCGGCGTCGTGCGCGCGCACGTCGAGGCGAAGGCAGCGAACATGGCGCTGATCATCGGCTCGCACTTCCGGCTGACGGCTGCCGACGGCGCGCCCGCGCTCGCCTTCACTGCGCTGGCGATGAATCGCGACGGTTACGGCAACCTCTGCGAATTCATTTCGCTCGGTCGCATGCGCGGCAAGAAAGGCACGTACCGGCTCGCGCCACTCGATCTTGAACACCCGGAAGCGCCGTACACGCACCTGCGCGGCCTGCCCGACTGCATCGCGATCCTGTCGCCCGACTTCCCAGCAAACGAGCAACGCCTTGACGCGCAGGTCGAATGGTTTGCGCGAGTGTTCGGCGATCGCGCATGGGTCGCGCTGACGCTGCACGCACGCGCGATGGACGACATCCACCGCGGCGTGGTCGAGCGCGTCGCCGCGCGCCACGGCGTGCCGGTGGTGGCCACGAGCTGGCCCCTCATGCACGTGCGATCGCGCAAACCGCTGCAGGACGTGCTGACGGGGATCCGGGTCGGCCGGCCGGTATCGGAGTGCGGGTACGAGCTCGCGCCGAACGCGGAGCGTCACCTGCGATCGCGTCTGCGGCTCGCCAACCTCTATCCCGCCGGCGCGCTCGAGGAAACCGTACGCGTCGCGCGGCGCTGCACGTTTTCGCTCGACGACCTGAAGTACGAGTATCCGGATGAACTGGTACCGGCCGGCACCGATCCGGCGACGTACCTGCGCGAGCAGACCTACATCGGCGCGCGCCGGCGGTTTCCGGCCGGCATCCCGATCGACGTCCAGGCGCAGATCGAACACGAGCTGCAGCTGATCGCCGACCTAAAATACGAGGCGTATTTCCTGACCGTCTACGACATCGTGCAGTTCGCGCGCGAGCAAGGCATCTTGTGCCAGGGACGCGGCTCGGCTGCGAACTCGTCCGTTTGCTACTGCCTCGGCGTGACCGAGGTCGACCCGTCGCGGCAATCGATGCTGTTCGAACGGTTCATCAGCAAGGAGCGCAACGAGCCGCCGGATATCGACGTCGATTTCGAGCATCAGCGTCGCGAAGAGGTCATGCAGTACATCTACCGCAAGTACGGTCGCGATCGCGCAGCGCTGACGGCCGCCGTCACGACGTACCGGCCGCGCAGCGCGTTACGGGAAGCCGGCAAGGCGCTCGGCGTGGACCCGGCGATCGTCGATCGCGTCGCGAAGCAGCACCACTGGTTCGATTCGCGCGCGGATCTGCTGCAGCGGTTTTCCGAGGCTGGCCTCGACCCCGACGCGCCGCTGAATCAGCAGTGGGCCGCATTTGCCGCGCAGCTGCTCGGCTATCCACGTCACCTGTCGCAGCACTCGGGCGGCTTCGTGATCAGCCGCGGCAAGCTCACGCGGCTCGTACCGGTCGAAAACGCCGCGATGGAGGATCGCTCGATCATCCAGTGGGACAAGGACGACATCGAGGCGCTCGGCATCCTGAAGATCGACGTCCTGGCGCTCGGCATGCTGTCGATGGTCCGCCGCGCGCTCGACATGATCTCGGAAAAGCGCGGCGAGACATTCGAGCTGCAGGACATTCCTGCCGAGGACAAGGCGACCTACGACATGCTGTGCGACGGCGACAGCATGGGCGTGTTCCAGGTGGAATCGCGCGCGCAGATGTCGATGCTGCCGCGCCTGCGGCCGCAGTGCTTCTACGACCTGGTGATCGAAGTCGCAATCGTGCGGCCGGGCCCGGTGCAAGGCGGAATGGTGCATCCGTTTCTGCGCCGGCGCCAAGGGCTGGAGCCCGTCACGTTTCCGTCGGAAGGCATGGAGAAGGCACTCGCGCGCACGCTCGGCGTGCCGATCTTTCAGGAGCAGGTGATGCAGGTCGCGATGCTGGCGGCCGGCTTCTCCGCCGGCGAGGCCGACCAGCTGCGCCGCGCAATGGCCGCCTGGAAACGCAAGGGCGGCTTGGAGCCGTACCACGAACGTCTGGTGAGCGGCATGCTCGAGCGCGGCTACGACCGCGAGTTCGCCGAATCCATCTTCGCGCAGATCAAGGGCTTCGGCGAATACGGCTTCCCGGAAAGCCATGCGGCCAGCTTCGCGCTGCTCGTCTACTCGAGCGCCTGGCTGCGTCGGCACGAACCAGCCGTGTTCCTGGCCGCCCTGCTCAACAGCCAGCCGATGGGCTTCTACACGCCGTCGCAGCTGCTGCAGGACGCGCGGCGCCGCGGCGTTGAAGTGCTACCCGTCGATGTCAACGTTAGCACATGGGATTCAGCGCTCGAAGGGCCGGCGACGTCGGCGCCCGTGCGCCTCGGCTTCTCGCTGTTGCGCGGCATGCGCGAGGATGTCGCCGGCCGTATCGAGCTCGCACGTGCAGCGCGGCCCTTCGTCGACGTCGCGGACCTCGCGCGCCGCGCGCGGCTCGATCGGCACGACCTGCAGGTTCTCGCGCGTGCCAACGCCCTTTGCTCACTCACCGGCGGCCGACGCGCGGCGCTATGGCTCGCGGCCGCTGCAGTGCCTGATCGAGATCTGCTGCGCGGCACCGAACGCGACGACACGGTGCCGGCGCTGCCTCAAGCATCGGAGGGCCACGAGATCGTGACGGACTATCGCGCGATGGGCTTCACGCTCGGGCGGCATCCGCTCGCGCTGTTACGCGAGCGCCTGGCGCTCGATCGACTGCAGTCGGCCGAGCAGCTCGCAACGCTGCGCAGCGGGCAGCTCGCGCGCGCGTGCGGACTGGTCACGGTACGCCAACGGCCGGGCACGGCGAACGGTGTCCTATTCATGACGCTTGAGGACGAGACGGGCCAGGTGAACGTGATTCTCTGGCCCGGACTGCTGGAGAAGTTTCGGAAGGAAGCGCTCGGCGCCGCATTGCTCGCCGTGTACGGTGTGTGGCAGGCGGAAGGGAAAGTGCGGCACCTGATCGCGAGCAAACTCGTCGACAGGACCGAGTTGCTTGGTGCGCTGCCGACGACGTCACGGGAGTTTTGCTGAATTTTTTGGCCGTCGCCGCTTTTCTAGGAACCTGCATCCTGCCCTACGGGAGGCGCTGCAAACTGCAAACCGTCGCCGACGGAGTTCGTTCCCCCGTCGTATGAACCAAGCGGCCCCGCCCCGGCGATCGTCTGCCGTGCGGCGACATGAATCGCCAATTTACAGAATTCCGATGGCTCGATCTTTGCCAATCGGGACGCCTGCACCATTGCGGCGAAATCGTTCGGATGGAACGACAGATCTAGCTTTGGGGCTCCGTTATTCATCAGACTCTCGTATGTTAGTTATCCTGACAACGTGAACGTTGAACCGTGGCTCCCGCATTGAGCACCAATCTTGCGGCGCATTCAGCACGGGGCCATGTTAGTCGATGGAAAGTTGATGCCGGAGCCGCGCGTCAAGCACACACCAGTCGAACCCGCGCTCGCACTTGCCGCACCAAAGCGGCTGTGCAGACTTGCCGCGCCGGGTGGGCTGGATCAACGGCCTACTGCACTCTGGGCAGGTCAGGCCCGCTTTGCGATTGTTGTCGAACATGATGCCTCCGGAAAAAAGCCGACCGCACGAGGCGGTCGGTCAAAGCACTTCGGCAAAATCCGAGGGCCGAGCCGAAGTGAAAACGGATGCGGTTTCGTGAAACTCAGTTGAACTAGGCCGAGCTACGTCCCGCGGAGGGTTACTGTTGGCTGCTCGACGGTGCCGGCACATCGGGCATGTCTGCGCCCGTATCCCATTGCCACGACTTGAGGTTGCTGCCTTCTTGAAGCTCCCGCAGCTCCTTCCGGTATTGGTCGCTCGCTCCGTACGGAAGGACGTACATCGCCACCGGCTCAGCTGTGTCGGACAACACGACGCTTGCCAGCGGATTGGTCGACGGCAGGTTGTAACGCAGCCCCTTCACGAATCGACGTTTCTGGTTTGTCAGGTTGTCCACCAGCATTCGTTCGTCGATACTCTCGAACGGAATCCAGTTTTCGTTCACTAGCATGAGCGAGGCCTCCTCAATGGACGCGACGCCTGCACCACTCACGCTGAACGTTGCCACTACGAGAAGATGCGAGTTTTCGTTGCCGCTCCAAAGCGCCAACTCATGTTCGAAGCGTTTCAGCATTCGCTTGTACACGTCATCGTTCATCATGAAATGAGCGTCGGCCAAGTGCTTAACGACGAGTTTTTTGCCAAACCGCGCGTCGCCAAGTTCCTTCACTTCGCCGACAAGCAGCATGAGTCGCCGCGTTGCGCCTTCCGATTTCGCGAGCGCGTTGAAGACAGTGAGGCGCCGCCGCGTGATCTCGTCTTTTTTCTCGAGCGAAAACGACTCCGGAATGTAGAGCATGTCCGATAGAGAACTACCCTTCGCCATCTTGTCGGAGGCCGCCTGCATCAGATACTTACGTACTACCCACCAACTGCGCTTGCCTGCCATTGCAGGCGACCAACGGGTTAAGCCGGCTTCGTCGTAGAGAAAATGCAGTGTGCCTCGCAACGTCAGCTTCTTGCCGTCGGTTTTCACGGAGTCGTGTTCGGCACCGCCCTGAACCGGTGCCGCGCGTGCTCCGTTTTTCGTGAGCGCGAAGTCGAACTTCAGCGTGGTAACACCATCTTCGAGATTGGTCTGGATTGCCCCGCCCATAACTTCACCGAGCCCAGATAGCTCAGCGGGCGGCTCGTACGAGTCGCAGGATGTCGCGTGCGCAGAGCCGGTATGAGGCATTCGCTTGATGACGTAGTGCTTGCCGAGCTTTGCAATGTACATTTCGACGCCACCGGATTTGCACATGCAGAGCGGCCGGTTGGGCGAGCCGTATACGGCGGCCAGGGCATCGTTCAATCGCGTATCGTCCGCGCCGTAAGACTTGTCGCCGATCTTGTACGTGGTCATGGACCGATTCCTTCATTCAAAGTGTGTGCGCTGCAATCGTAATATAAAGATATCATATTAGAGATTCGGCCACGTTCTGTCATCGCTGTTCGTCGTTACGCCGACCGGGCCGCAAGTCTGCCGTGTCCGGTCGTCCAACTCGATCATCACGGCCATGAACTCGAAGAACTCGTCCTGCGGCAGGGCATCGAGCCAGTCGCCGTATTCGCTTTCTGGCATCGCATAGAACGCTTCACCCATCGCAGTAATCTTCGTCATGGCGCGATCCTGCGCATCTTGATCGAATCTCGCTGCTGGCAGTGCAGCGACGGGCCTGATGGACGCCTCATTCGCCGCGGGTCTACGTCTCGGTCGAAACCCCGTAATGCCCTTTCCGGTTGAACCGGAGCCCATGAATGGATCGAGCACCAGACCACCAGGAGGCGTCACCAGTTGGCACAGGTGCGCCATCAAGTCCGTCGGCTCGACACATGGATGCAGGTTCCGCGCACTTTTTCTTGTACGTGTGTTTGCTGTCGCGGACACTGTTCGGAAACAGTTTGCGGATTGCGCCGCGGCCGAATCGCGATGCTAGGTGAAAAAGTAGGCGCGCGTGGAACCAGCACGCGCGCCCGTACCGGCCAGAGAAGTTAGCGCTCGATGCCCGCGGCGCTTTCGTGGCCACGAACGACCGCGTGCCCTGCTCGATAGCTCAGCCTCACATAGTCGCCGACCTTTACTGGCGCCGTCATCACCATGTCGCCACGATGATGAAGGATGCCTTTGCCGACGCCAGCGTCCTGCACGAGGTAGTGGTCCGTCTGACCAACTATGCGTCCGGCATACGCACCGCCATCGCGCTGCGCGAACTCCGGCATGAGTCCCAGCTCGGTCACCTTGGACATCGCCAGCGCCTTGAACTGCAACACCGACTCGGCGGCGTCCAGCATTTCCTCGCTCGCGAACCGTTTACCAGGTGCCGTCGCCACGGCCGCCGCGAGGTCCGCGTCGGATTTGATGCGCTCGATCAAGCCCGCATGCACATCGCGCCCACCCTCCCATTCGAACAGCGCTTCGTGGCCGCGATTGAAGATATCGGCCGTGCGCAGAGGCTCATGCGCACCACGCAGATAGTCCTGCGCCGCCTTGTCGATCGACTCTCGAACCTCGGTCGCATATGCCTGTTCGCGCGCAGCGCGCTCCGCCATGTCCGGGTCAACAGCTGAGAACAGATCGCCATCACGCCCACCCATAGATTCGAGCGTCGCAGGCTCCCACGTCGACACGTAGGCCGGGTCGTCCTGCATCTTCCGCAACTCGGTCATAACGTCCGCATTGTTCTTGCGCAGCAGCTCGAGTTCCACCAATTGCACAAACGGCTTCGTCAGTTCCTGCCGCACCTTCTCCAGCTCGACATGCTCAGCTTCGTTGTTTTCGATCGTATAAGCGATATCACTCTCAATGCCGTTCAGCGCATTGTCCATGCGCTGAATGAATCCGGTGACGCTGAACTTGTCGTCTCGCGAATAGACCAGATTACCTGGTACGTACACGCGCGAGCCTTTCAACGCAAACTGGACGTGACGTGCATCGGCGGTTGCCGTGACCTTGAAACCACGGTACTCGCCGATATGCACAACCTGCGCTTTGTCGCCCAGGTGCTTCGCGCGCCCCTCAATCGCGCGCTGCATGCCGGACAGTATCGACTCCATCAGGTGCTCCTTCGAGTCGGCGTCGAACACATTGGCGCCGACCTTCATCTTCCATTCGTCGGACGTATTAGTGTCGCGAAGCACGACATCCTTCCGAAAGTCGGTCAGCACGCGCTCTGCACGATCATCGGCCAGCGCTAGCCACTCCACGCGATTTTCGAGCGAGTGCCGGTTACGCTTATAGTTCGCATGCAGCGCTTCCATCTTTTTTAAATCCGCCGACAACTGCACCTGCAGGAAAATCAGCGGATTCCCGGTCGCCGCTGCTTTCATCTCGGCCGCGTTCGCCGCTTCGCCGGCAACGTCCTCAATCACGCGCGATAGGCCATCGCCCTTGCGGAACTGCTCGATCGCCCGCGCCTTGTATTCGATTGTCTGCCACATGCGGGCATCGTAGGTTTGCTTCGTGGCGTAGCGCAAAAGCTCAATCTCGAATCCGTCCGGGTCTTCTGCGTACAGCAGGTTACCCTGGCGAACGATGCGCCCCTCGCGCTGCTCCAGATCGCGCGGACGCCACGGCGCATCGAGATTGTGCTCGGCCACGAGCAGCGCCTGAACGTTCGTGCCGGCACCCATCTTCGACGTCGACCCCAGTAGAAAACGCACGTCGCCGCGGCGAACTTGCTCAAACAGCTTCGCGCGCTGCAGGTCTGTCTTCGCTTCGTGAATGAAGCGGATTTCTTCGGCAGGGATGCCGCGCGCAATCAGCTTCTCCCTAATATCGTCATATACGGAGAACTTGCCGCTGCCACGACTCGTCAGCAGCTCATCCATCGACACTTCCTGCTCTTCGTCCGGCCCGTCTTCGCCCTGGCCGTCGTTCTCCGCATCCTGCACAACCGCGCCGACAGTAACTGGCTTCGGGGGACCCTTCGGCGTCGACAGGTCGCAGAACACAAGCTGCGTGCCGCGCTTGTGCGACCATGCGTTATAGATGCGGACCATTTCATCAACAGCCACATTGGTTTTACTACCCTCGAAGTCTGGCGCATCAGGATCGATCAAGCGAAAATCCAGCCCTGCCTTACGCGCATCGTTCGTGATCTTCAGCGGATTGTCCTTGCTGGGATCGCGCGGCAGATTCTCCATGCGGTGAATAATCGATCCCGGTGTCCAATCGGTGATGACCCCGCCGTCTTCGCGCCGAATCTCGTTACCTTCGCTGTCCAGCACGGGCATCTGCTCGCCCATGTAACGCGCCTGCAACGGCGAGCGATCGACTACGACGATCTGCGGCTTGCCGCCCTTGATCTTCGGGACCGGGAATCGCGTGCCGCGTTCGGCCGCCTGACGTTCAAGATCCTCGCGCGTCACGACGTCCGCGAACGATCGATACAGTGCCTGCAGCTCCGGCACGTTTTGGAACTTCGCGAAGCGTGAATTGAGTCGATAGTTCACCCCCGTCGCGTCCAGCTCCCAGCCTGTCACAACCTGGCCGAACGTGCTGGCCCACGCGTCGAAGTGATGGATGCCGCGCGACTTCAGCTCGTCGTACTGCATGTACCGCTGCATCGTATAGATTTCGGCGATAGTGTTCGCGACCGGAGTGCCGGTTGCGAAGTACACGCCGCGCCCGCCGTGTTCCGACTGGAGGTAGCGCGCCTTGACGAATAGGTCGAACGCCTTGTCTGAGCCCTGCAGGTTGCCGAGGCCCGCGACGCCTGACAGAGAGGTCGTAATGAACAGGTTTTTGAACTCATCAGCCTCGTCCACGAACAGCGCGTCGACGCCCAGTTCGTCGAACGTCACGACACGATCCTTGGCGCCTGTTTCAGCTGCGCGCTTCAGCTTCGCTTCCATGCGATCGCGCGCTTTCTCCATCTGCTTGATCGTCAGGCGGTCGCCCTTCTCCGACTTGATCTGGATGATTGCGTCGGTCAGGTCATCGATCTGCTCGTTCAGAATCCGGTCAAGTTCCTGCGGCGGCATGCCGATTTTCTTGAAGCTCGAATGCCCGACGATAACCGCGTCCCAATCCCCCGTCGCGATCCGGGCGAAGAGCCGCTCGCGATTTTCCCTCTGGAAATCGCTCTTCTCCGCGATCAGCACGTTCGCGTCCGGGTACAGCTTGTAGATGTCGTCTTTCCACTGGAGCAGCAAATGGTTCGGCACGACGAACATGGCCTTCTTCGTCAGCCCCATGCGCTTGCTTTCCATTGCGGTCGCGATGCACGCGAACGTCTTGCCGGCGCCGACCACGTGGTCGTATAGCTCGGTGCCATCCTGAATGCCACGCCAGATTGCATTCTTCTGGCTCGGCCGGAGCTCGACCGCGTTCGATGCGCCCGGCAACGTCAGGTGGGAGCCGTCGTATCGCGGCGCGACGTTCGTATTGAAACGCTCATTGTAGAGCGTGGCCAGTATGTCACGGCGTGATTTGTCTTCCCATACCCAATCGAGGAACGCTTGGCGAATTTCGTCGGCCTTCTGGCTCGCAGCGGCGGTCTTCGCCTCGTTTGTCTTGCGGATCGGGTTGCGGTTTTCATCGTAGCCGACGATATCCTCGACTACGATCGCCTTGTTCGACAGAATCGCCTCAAGAATCTTGTTCGCGGGCATATCCTCCGTGCCCCACGTGACGCGCATCGTCGTCTGGTCCCCCAGTCCAACCTTCGCCACCCATTTCCCGAGCGTAGGCTGATATGACACACTGCGATGCACACCGCCGAAGATGTGCGTGACAAAGTCATCGACCACCCGATCCGGCACCCATGTCGATCCAAGCTGAATCGAAATATCGACAGGCTCGATGTCCTGCGGCTGCACGAGTCGTAACGCCTCGACGTTACCGCCGTAACGTGGATCGTCAAGCGCCGCGGCCTGCGCGATCTTCAGCTTTTCCTTTACGTTCCCCGTCAGGTAGCGATCGGCGGTTTCCCACCGTTGCCCCTCGGGGTTCTGAAAAATAAGGCCCTGAAGCTCGCGGACAATCACGTCCTCGTCACGGCCGCTCAGGCGCACCATCAGATCGAGGTCGACGCCGCCCGTTTCGTTCATCGATACCACTAGCGCGTCTTTTGCGCTGCTGACGCTGGTAATTTCGCGGCGCGGGTTCATCACTCGCCGCGTGAAGATCGCCGCTTTCCGCGCGCTCGGCTCGCGTGCCTCGACGCCATGCTTGCGCGCGAGATCCTTTGAGATGCCCTTGTCGTAATCGCGTTCGAGTGATTGAAGAAGGGGGAAATCCGGGTCTTCGCCCATCGCCTGCTTGTTCACGAGCGCGCTGATATAGCCATTGCGCTTTACGAAGCCGTCGTACGCACGATTGAGCCGCACACGCATCGCTTCGAGCGTCGCATCGTCCATGTCGTCGTCGCGCTCCGCGCGCATCAGCTCACGCAGCGCGACGCGAATCTCGACCAACCCTTTAATCCGCTCGAGCGCCTTCTCGCTCTTGCCTTCGACCAGGCGGGCCTGCCGACCGTCCAGAAGGTCATCGAGACGCTGCGCGACACGGTCGGCTTCTGTCACAAAATACGCGCCGATTTTCACGGTCTCGGGCACGTCGATCGGCTCGGCGGCAACGGCGGCGATTGCGCGCTCGGTGGTGCGGCCAATGTAGATGCCTTCCGGCAATTGCTGAATCGCAGCGGCGAGTTCGGCCACGAGGTCCTGTCCCTCGGGCGCGATTAGGGCTGGTGTGCCCTCGGCGTATTGCGTGCCGGCGCGCTGCATCGAGCCGAGCATCATGTGCGGTCGGTCGATGAAATACGTGTTCAGCGGCATGTCCGGCCCGCCGAGTGCATCGACAATCTCCCCGACATCAACCCAGCTTCGCTCGGGCGTCTCGCCAGCACGCGCCCTTTGCAGGAAAACGATATCCGTCGTGACTTCCGTCAGCGCGTTCTTCTTGAACGCCGTGTTCGGCAGACGGATTGCGCCGACCAGGTGCGCCCGGTCGGCAACATGTGAGCGTGCGGTGCTGTCTCGCGCGTCCATGAAGTAGTTCGACACCACGACGGCCACGAGCCCGCCGTCACGAACCTTGTCCAGCGACTTCGAGATGAAATAATTGTGGATCGAAAACGACGAGATATCGCGGTGGTGTGCGTCGTAGACGGACTGGCTTCCGAATGGCGGGTTGCCGATCGCCAGATCGAAATACCCGCCCGGAATGGTGACTTCCTGAAAGCCCTTGTTGATGACCGACGCTGACGGATACAGATGTTTGGCAATGCGCGCCGTCACCGGATCAAGCTCGACGGCGGTGACATGCGAGCGTTCGCGCAACGCCTCGGGCATCAACCCGACGAAATTGCCGCTGCCAACCGCAGGTTCGAGCGTGCGGCCACCGGTGTAGCCGAAGCGATCGAGCGCCTGGTACATCCCTTCGATGACGGGCTGGGCCGTGTAGTGCGCGTCTTGCGTCGATCGGCGCGCGGCCTCGTATTCGTCCTTGGGCAGCAGTTCGGCCAACTCCTGATACTCCGCCCGCCATTCCGTGTTCCGATGATCAAACGCCTGCGGAATGCCGCCCCAGCCGACGTACCGCACGAGCACAGCCTGATCCTCGCGCGTCGCCGGCCGGCCATCCGCCTCCAGATCCTTTAGCACGCGAAGCGCTGCAACGTTATCGCGGTACTTCGTTTTTGCTCCGCCCTGGCCTAGCCGGTCGGCGAGCGTGATCGTGTAATCGCTGGCCGGCGTTACAGCAACTCGGTCTGCACTCCATTCAACCTCAGGATTTCGTGCTCCGTCACCCCTTGCTGCAACTGCTCCGCCGCTTCCAGCAAGATCGTGTGCTCGATCACCTGCTGGTCCAGCAGCCGACCCAGCAACACCACCTCTCCCTCCGTCTCCAGCGCCTTGAGCTTCGCCGGTGAGTTGAGCGCCCAGCGGTCGAGAATCTTCCACGCGCGCAGGTGGAACGGCTCCGACCGAACTGAAGAGATCGTCTCCGTGGAAAGGACCCGTTTTGCCACGTCCAGCGGCTTCATTTCTCCGGTCAACATCTTTTGCTCCTGTCTGTTCATCCACTGGGTTCGCAGCGGCATCTTCGTTGATTCGATCGATCGCCGCAACGGTCTCATTGAAACTGAAATCGAACGCAAGTTGGGCCTGTTGGTTGTTTCGCTTCATCGCGAGCCTTTCAACGTAACGTGAAATTTGCTAGGCTCTCGCTGCCTAACGGCAGGAGGCTTCGGCGTGGCTCACTGGCCCAATCCAGTGTGCTCGTGATCCAGGCGTGCTCCAACACGTCTGGATCGCTTCCTTATCGAGCCGCGCGCAAAGCCCTTGGGCTATGCAACGCGCTTCACACTGAATGATATAAATAAATGATTAACCACTCATCCGACTATAGTCGGCAAACCTCTTCTGACGTCAGAAATCCTCCCCGTCAAAGAGAGAATCCGTGATCGGCTTCAGATTCTCCACCTTCACGGCAAACTTCACGGTCTCACCATTCTTCCCGACGCCCTCGACGACCATCCGGCTTCCGGGCGCCGGACCAAGAACGCGGACCACGTATCCCCTGCGCAAGGTCGTACTGTATCGACCGTTATATCGCGCGAGCGCTTTGGGTTCCGGTCGCCACGATTCTCCTTGTTTGCTCACCAGAATGCCTCCTCGCACGCTACTTACCGCGAAAGCCGGTTAGTCGACCATTGCTGCGTCATGAGCGATTATCCAATCCGCCCACGCTATCTCGACCACCGATATTACCCACCATCGATGTGTGAGCGGTGATTCAAGATACCAGCCAACGTTGGCGATAGCTGGTGCGAACCTAGAACTTAGGTTCTCCTACTCCTGAACGATCAAATAGGCGCCGCGATCTTTGCCGGCAATCCAGGCAGGAGGCTTGCCTCGGCCGCTCCACATCTTGCCAGATGCCGGATCGCGATACTTCGCTTCGACAGGCGCGCGCGACTTCTTCTCACGCTTGCCGGCCAACTCCCCGACCTTGATCGCAAAATCAGCCATCAGTTGCCGGATGGTCGTCAGCGCTCCTTCCCGTTCTTGCGAGCGGGCCGTTGCGATCTGCTTATCGAGCGCAGCGCGCTCGGCCAGTAGCTCTCGGTAATTCTTAGTCATAGGTAAATCAAGCTCCAAAAATAAAGGTGGTACCGCTCTCATGCTTTTCGAATCAGGCAACGCGGAGATGGCCTGCTAATGCTAGCGCCGCAGCAGAATGATATCAAGCTATTTTTATATCACTCTGAAATTTGATTCGGCATCATTTCGCCGTAGAGCATTTTCTGTAACGCTGAAGCGCATGGAATGCCCAAAGGGTCGCGGGCAACCATCCCACGATGCTCAACTGGAGCAGCAAACAAGCTACGCTCGCTGCAGGGCGCCGAATCGTCAAGAACGTCAACCAGGGAAACACTGCCGCGATCGCAAGACGCTTCAGCCCTTGCTGTAGCTTTCGGTCTACCGCCATCCGTCAGATCCCTCAGTTTCCTCATCATACGCACGAGTACCATTGCATTCTGGATAGGCAGAGCACCCCCAAAGAGCGCTTCCGTGTCTCCGCGAATACCGTCGGCACATTGGGTGCCCGCAGTCCGGACATAACGGTGCGCTGCTTCCTAATCTCGAAATCGCACCAGATCCACGCTGCACCGATCCTACAAGTTCCAGCAAGTTGTCGCCGCTGACCAACTCGATGTCCTTCCCGTCAGCGAAGGCCCGCGCGTCACGTGTGAATTTCCCCACGCACACGATTTTCACGCCCGACGCCTGATGATGAAGCATCAGACCGGCCATTTCCCGTACAACGCTCGCGCCTACGCTATTCGCGCGCCACTGCTTGCATTGCACGAGGATTTTCTCGCGCGGCCGTATCAACACGAGATCTACACCGCCATCGGCTCCTCCTTGGCCAACGACATTCACGACATATCCGAGTCTCCTGTAAGCCTCACCGACGAGCCGCTCAAATTCTCTCCAGCTCAACTCCTTCAGACTATTGAGGTTTCGCTGCGAGTCCAGCAGCTGGCCGCGCAAGTCAGCTCGCCACGCAGCGACCAGGCCGGACAGACAACCGACCGCGGCCAGCACTAGTGCGAACCGCAAGGACCAGCGCGACGCGAACAGCAACGCAAGTGCGTCCCATCGAGCCCGGTGTTCAGAGACCGCAGCATGATGCAAGGCGATCCAAGCCACGAGGACCGCCAGCCCGAGCATCGGACCAATCCACCACGAAGCGCCCCACGGCAAAAGCCGCACGTGCCGGGACCGGCGGCGCCTCGTCATCCTTGCGGCTCCGTTACGGGGCAGCTTTTGTCGGCGTGAGCTTCAACCATTCGGTATTGCGTGACCAAAAGCGTCACCATGCTCGTTTTCTCACCCAACCAGACCTTGCCACTAACTCGCAAAACCCCGGCCTCACGGGGCAGCGTGACGCGCGCTGCGTCGAAGGCGATGTTCACTCGCGCATCGTGCGTCTCCAGCACACCGAAGACGCGATCGCGGTACATGTTGCCCGCATTAGGTTGGAAAAACCCCTCGACGTCGTGCATGACCGGCAACCGCTTACCTACACGTCGCAACGCTGCAAGCAGCGTAGACGGCCGTTGATCGAAAGTAGCCGTATTACCTCCCCGTCTCTCAATGAAATTCAACGTCCAACTCCGAAAATTTCGCCTGCAACAGCCCGCTGGAGCGCCGCGACTCACCGTACGCGCGCGCCGATCGACGCACCGATCCTGCAGGACTAGCCGAGACCGTGCGCAATGCTGTCGTTCTCAATTCCGGCACTGTCGCGCCGGCATTTGTCACAACGCGCTGAACGTACCCATTCGAGAAGCCGGAGTCGAAATTTCCCGTGTTATAGGCGGATATCGCCGCGAGCAACGCGGTTTGCTGATCCTTGTATTGCCTCAAAGCGTTGAGATAGAAGTCAGTCAGAATCTGCCCGCCCGCTTTCAAATTCACGCACGGATCGAGCACCTGCTCAACAGTGAGGCCAAGGCGCGACAGGTTCTGACTACTGACCTGCGTCAACCCGATATCGACCAGATGCCCGTCATTAATCAGCGACTTCGCAATATCCGCAGCCTCTTGCGCTGTGCTCGGGTAGAAGCTCCGCACCATCGACTTCCGAAGCGACCACGGCAAATTGCGAGGACCGCTGTCCGCGAGCACGTACATATGACCGCGGGACTCGGTACGCACGATCGCGCTCAACGTAGTCGGGTGTACGCCTGGAGCACATTGCGCCATTAGCGTTGTGAGATCCTGCGCATGGGCAGCTTCCAACGTCAGAAGCACGCCAACCACAGCGCACATCAGTCGGATCAGCATCGCTTCACCTCCTTGCTTTTATAAAATGACATCAGTGCTCGCTCGAGCCTTGCGGCGATCGCATTCGCACCTTTCTCATCCCAGCCGCATCCGCGGAAGGCCGCCGTCCCCTCGTGCCGCAGGACGGACGGCTCCAACCAACCTCCCGTATCCGGAAGCGCCCGGTCCACGCCTCCGACGGCCACAAGAAGTGCAAATTCTTTCGGACATTCGATCCTTAGCCAGTCTTGTATCTGCGCTCGATCGCTGAACTGGTCGTAATGTTGCGCGAGCACTCGCGACAACTCACTACCGATCATGTCGCTCAAACCCCACGGCCGCGCATCCCCTTCAAATCGCTCAAAATCGACAGGCGACTCGATCGCCACGACTCGCCGGCCGAACTGCCCGTCGCAGTTCGCGGAAACGAGCAGCACGAGCAATAGCCTTTCCATCGCGGAGATCCGCGGCCAGAATGTTGTCCAACGCGTCTGATAGCTTTCCAGCGATTCGAGGCACCAGTTGTACCGTTGCAAGAGCTTGAAAAGGTGTAACGCTGCGTCGCGCGTCATCTCCACGGGTTCCCGACCCGGTAACACCTTCACTTTCACATGAGACGTTGCCGCGCGCACATCGCCCAAATTTGCGCTCGCCATCAGCTAACGGCCCCCTGCTTGCCCGTATATTTGATCGCAACTTCCTCCCCGATCTTCACTACCCTATCGAGCTTCGATTTGCGATGCACGGATACCTGCGCACGGTCCTGCAATTTTTGTAGGATCACGTAATGGCTCGTATCGAGCAACACGCGTCCCGAGTAGCGCCGATCCGGCACCACGCGCTCGATTGTCGGCTCGATTTTTTCGCCCTCCTTTTCCTCCAGTTCATGGAAATAGTCGCGAGTCTTTCGCCGAGCTGCGCGCTCGTGGACGGAGATATCTCTGTAGAAGCCCGTCTGGGAAAAATGCCTGAATGGCGACGGATCCTTGACTACGAAATGAACTTCGAATGCTTCGTTCACGTCGAAGTCCCCGATATTGCCGACAGGCCGCGCAACGAACTTAAGATCGTCCGTCGTCAGCGGCCGATCGACGATTTCGCCGCGGCTATCGAACAATGCAAAATCGAATTCCTGCACTACCTCCCGCTCGACGTGCTCCTGCTTGACGACGATTCTCACCGGCGGAAACTCGCGATAGACGTTGATCGTTACGACAAGGTCGTTGCCTTTTTGCGGCCGTTCACAATGAACCATGAACCATTCACCGACCACCTTCCCGCGCTCGCCGGCATACGTCATAGCGACGCGGCTCGGAGGGGAGATCTTTGCCCGCTTCTGAAATTCAGGCATTTCGTAGTACTTCAGCTTCTTGCCCCGAATTGGCGGATGCCCCGTATTGAAGACGAGAATCTCGTCTCGCGGAAGCCTCATCACTTCGTCCTGCGTGAGAAGATTGCGCTCCACGTGCTCTTCTGAAATGCTCATCTGTCCGAGCATCGCGCTTAAGCGGTTGCCCGAGTAGGACACGTTCTGTCGCTTTACTGTGGTTACACCCGTCCGCCGTGAGATGTCGTCGGCCGACTGCAACGTGTTTGGCGCGTACGCAATACGCAACTGGCACCCGGCCGATATCGTCTCGTTATCCCCATAGACCTCCTTCAGTTGGATCCCATCTTGCACGAACAGGAAGGCCGTGATGCCGTAACCGGCGAGATACCCTAGCCCGTCCTGCAACTGCTCGAGCTTACGCAATGACGGCAGTTCATCAATTTGAAGAAGCAAGCGATGGAGATAGTCCTTTACGCTCTTGCCATCCTCGAACGCCATGTTTGCGGTGAGTCGGCGCAACAGGAATGTGATGAACAACCGGATGAGCGGGCGCAGCCGTTCCTTGTCGGACGGCGGCACGATCAGGTAGAAGCTAACGGGTTTCGCATGATTCATCAGGTCCGTGACGCTGAAGTCGGACCTCGCTGTATTCCTGGCCACGATCGGCTCCGTGTACAGGCTCAGCTTTGTCTTTGCCGTCGAAAGAACGCTATTACGCTCCTTCTCTTCCTTGTTGAGCATTGCGCGTGCGGAAATCGCAACCTGCGGATGAGTCTTCGTTGGATTTCCGCCTGAGTCCAGCCATCCCATGCTGCCGTCCGGGTCGTGCTCCGCCTGCAACATTCGAAGGAACATCTGTTCGGGGTCTTCAAAGCTCGGATCAGCCATGTACGTTGACACGCCAGTCAGCGACTTATCACGCTCATAGTATTTGACGTGAAGAATTAGCCCGGTGAGAAACTCGTAGGACGTGCTGACCCAGTGATCGTCCATGCCCTCGCCGTCCGGGTCCGCGATCGCCTGTGCGAGGTTCTGCGCGTCCATGACATCGTATTCGCTAAACGCTCGGAGCTCGTCCAACGCGTTCCAGCATGCTGCTACGTTATAGCGGCTCCTGCCGTCGATACTTTTCTGATCAAGCGCTGTCGGGTCGAACCGAATAACAAGCGTGCCGGCGGTATGCCGGAAGCCGCTCGTCAGCTCGAAATTCTCCCCCTTGATGTCATTCGTCGCCGTACTCTCTGGGTACGACAGCAGCGTAGTAATGACTGGGCCAACGCCCTTACCGCTTCGACTTGGTGCCTCGCAAAGCGCATGTGCGGGATCGCTGTAACGCATTACCTGCCGGCCGGCCGACGAGTCGAACAGTCCGACATAGAGTCCCGCGGCTTTAAATCGCTTGAGCCGGCGACGCCACACCGGCCCTTCCCAACGTTCGTATGAGATAAGCCCCATCTTCTGCACATCACGCTCCGTCGCCCACCTGGCTGAGCCATGAAGCTCGTCGTGCGATTCGCTTTTCAGGCTTCGTCGGTAATAGAGCACGAATCCGGCGACGGTGCTTGCGACGATCCCGGCGCAAATGATGTAGAGCATCCTGGACACGTACGTGCCCAGCAACCCCTTCGCACCGACCCATTCGGACGCCCACTCGATACACGAGAAGGGCTGGTAGATTTTGACTCTGCTTCCGAAGTGGAAAGCGGCGTCGCCGAGGCCATCCTGATATTGAACGGCCGCGGCGAAATACTGCGTCGCGCACCACAGCGATAGTATTACGCCAAGGCAAAAGAGGAAGATGATCTGGCCGCTGAAGCGAACCGATTGATTTCGCTGCCCCGCCACGCGCATAGCACACCCGATAGTGATTTAGATATAGCATAATCCTACCTCAAAATCGGGGTGCCAACTAGCCGTAGTATCTCTCGCGGCTCATGCTCTTGTCTTTCTCCGCCGTCTCTACCTGGCCTCGACCGTTGCTGTAGACGATTTGAGCAGCCTTCCCCACTGAGGGCACTTTGTCCAGCCGACTAAGATCGTGCGCTACGGCGGTTTGCCGCCCCACATTCTGTACGGCGTGCGAGGACGTGTTGCCGACCACGGGACCTACGTAGCGCCCATTATCGCGCGCAGCACTCACCACCGCGCCATCACCGATTGCAGCTTTAGCGACTTCCTGCGGGGTCCGTTCGGGCATTGCTACGGCGCGCGCCAACATGGCCATGCCGATCTGCCGCCGGACTGTACTGAGCCCCTCCCGCTCATGCAGATCATTGAAATCGGTAGGACCGCCCTCGAGCGATTGAAACGCGGGGAAGGTCGCCTTGGCGTTGTGCGACGCGGCCGCCGCCAAAGCCTTTTCCCGGCCGCCATTCACGATCTTCACCGTAACATGCTTGTCGGTCGCTTCGTTGCGAATCTCGCCGACGACACGCTGAACGCCTTCGGGACTGAGTTCGTAGCGCAGCTCGATCGTGCAGTCGGGATTGCCCCGGAGGTTCCTTCGCACGCCATCGACTTCGATTTCATCCTCATCGATTTGCGGGAGTTTCAGCCTCTCGACAGCGAAGTCGGACGTGATAACCTTGCTGACGGTCCGTACGATTCGATCCTGCGTCAGGACATCGTCGTCTCCACAAACGATCAAATCACGTCCGGCGAGACGCGGCGCCAGCGCATCCATAACTGGCCCGATGTTTCCGCCGTCGAAGACCTCAACCACGGGAAGGCGCGTCGCCATATGCAGCGACGCACATGTCGCGTAACCCTCCCCGAAGAGAATCGTCTTGCCGGCATTGATGTCGCCAAGCACGTGAAAATGCCCTGCTTTCTGACCACCCTTCTCGTAGAGCTTGTTGCCCCTCGGGTCCACATATTGCAGGCTCCACACCCTCCCGTCAGCGTCGCGAATAGGTGTGACTAACTTGTCGCCGTCGAGCCGCAGCCCGAACGACTCCACCTGCTTCCGATCCAGATAGGCATGTGAGAGTGCCGGCGACAGGGACTGCCATTTTTTTTCGCACACGGCCGCAACGCGAGCGTATTGGGCGGCGGTTTGCTCTTCCTGCTGCCGGCGACTGTCCGCCAAGGCCTGTTGCCGCTGTACGCGCGCCTCAACTGCTGCATCGTCCCGATCAGCCCCGGCAATTGAATCCGGCGTCGGCCGCACATGTGAGCTTGATCGTTGTAATGAATAGCGCTGGTTATGTTCCAGCGCTTTACGGATTCGCTCGCGCTCCTCGGAGTTCATCGTGATGCCATGCGGCCGCCATGCACGATCTTCGCCCGTGTCGAAGTTCTTGATGTAGCCGTTCGCCTTGCCATCGACCAACGTCGCCTTATACGCACCTTTGAGAGCCTTGATGCTCTTGCTTGTTGACACCCTGGTGTCCTGCCACGAGCCATCCATTTTGACCGGCTCAACGAGCACGAGGCCCATGTCCTCGAGCGCACGCTCAAGGTCTGCCTCGATATCCGCATCAGACAACGGGCGCAGCGGCTCGCGCCACGCGTCGAATGCAGCGAGATCCACGCCTCGCGGGACGTACCAGAGTTTCAATGTGCGATCAAAGTCCGCACCAAGCTCGCTCGCTCGCTTGATTTCCTCGTATGGCACAAAGATATAAGTCCGTCTGCCGCGCGGAGCGCGTGCGCCGCTCGTCTTTTCTGACGTTGGAAGCTCGTGCGCGCCGCTGTCCGTTACTTCCATGCTCGAATCCAGCATTTTCCTTCCTCCCACAGGCGTACGGACAGCGCTGCTCATCGGCTATGCGACTGCGAACGCCCCTTACCCGTGTCGATCGTAGCGCGACCATTCTCGTACTGAACACGCAAGCTGCCCCCGCGTTCGATCACCTTCTTCAGGTCCGCCGCATTGAAGGCCCCCTTTTCATGAACGACGGCCACCTTTCGGCCGACGTCCTGCACAACATGATGGTCGGTCTCGTGCAGCACTTTGCCCGCGTAGCGGCCGTTGCGATCGTTCAGTGGTTGCGTCACGCCGACCGTATCCAGCGCGAACTCGTTCGCTGCCTTCAGCGACTTCGCTTTCGCTTCGGCATCGTTCACGGTCGCACCGGCCGCTGCCCTCGACTGGCTCGACACACCATCCTTTCCCGTACGTTCACGAGCCCGCTTCAGCGTTTCCAGATCCTTCTCGGTCGGCTCATAGCCGACGACCCTCAGACCGGCCATGCTCGCGTGATGCCAGGATTCGCTGCGGAATTTCTCAGTGCCCGTGACGAGGATTGCGCCCCACTCCTTTGCCTTCGCCAGCTCGATCGCCGCCTGAAAGGCGTCCATCTGCTTATCCACAAAGCGAATCTTCTCGGCTTCGTCCACAAGCGCGACGCGGCTCTCGCCCTGGCGCCGATACTCGCCGTTCTCGCCGCGCACGAACCTGCCAGCAAGCAAGGTCGCCGGACCTTGCTTTGCCGTGGCCGCGCCCTCCTTCCCGCTCGACGGCGCTTGCTCCGGAGCTTTCACGAAAGCGTCCTCAGCCCCATGAGTGGCATCCTTTCGCTCCATCGTGCCGGGGGCAGGCCGGATCGCATTCTCGATTCCCTGCTCATCAGCCGCGTGTTCCTCGGCCTCACGCCGACGCGCCGCGTCAAGCACCTCAGCCCCTGCAATGTCGACCGGTTGTACAGGATCGAGCGACGCCGATTCGCCCATTGCTTCGCGCACAAACGTGGGCGGGCTTATCGTTTTCGGACCATGTTGCGTCCACAATTCTGCTGCTCGCTTCGAATCACTCTTTGCGAAGGCCGCGAGGTCCTTCAGGATCGATTCAGCGGTCTTCCTCGCGGCAAGTCGCTCGCCTGTATCCTGAAGATATGCGTAATACCAGTTCGCTTTGGCCATACGCTCGCCCAGCGCAGCGCCCTCGTCGATGGCGGGCGCCGGCATGATCGCATTCTCGACAGCATCACGAGCGTGAGCCTCGCTCCCACGTGCATCCTGCTGCACGGGTGCGACTGCCGCGGCCTGCGCTTTCTCGGACGCGCTAGCCGTACGAGATGCTTCGCGCGACTCCTCGCTCAACTCAAAGAACGCCATCACAGCCGCACGGTCGGCGGGAGTGCGCTGAGCCAGATGGTTGTTCAGGGCATCCAACGACGGAAGCTCCTGCACGCCATCCAGCGAGCCGGCTGCGGGAAGAAATGCCAGTCGCGAAACCGCCCCGCCTTCACCCGGCGTATAAAAATATTCACCCTCCGCCGTCTTCAATTCCTTGCCCGGCACATATTCGTAGCCAGTGAGCGCGCTCGGGACGACTCGCCCCGCCCCTTGCGCCGCGGTTTCCCGCTCAGCCACGTCGAGATCCGTCACGATCTGTTCCACTCCGGCCACCGCTTGCTCCATATCATCCTCCATCTGAAAACCAAGAAATACACGCGTGAGAGACTGTCTCGGCCTGTTGCCAATCCGACCCGACGCGTTAGGGTCACATCTTCAAAAAGACTCACGGAGGCAAGAGCCTCCGCTTCGACGTCATCGCGAAAGTCCTTTGGACTTCGAACGGTCCTGCTGCGGCTCGTACACACGTCCGCGGCCGTTCTGATAGACGATCCGCGCGTTGTGCCCGACCTCGGGTGCTTCGTTCAGATTGCGCACGCGATGAAGTGCAACGTGATCTTTGCCGTTGTGCTGCAGGACGTACCGGTCGTTCGCCGCAAGCACCCGACCGGAGTAGGCGTCGCCGTTCGACACGTAGGCGTCGTGCACTTTTACGCCGTCAATCCGCTCGTTCGCGATCGACTCCATCTGATCACGGTCGGCCCGGTCGGCAACATATTCCTTGCGCATGTCGTTGACTGCGCGCGCCACGAAAGTCTTCAGGTTCACGTCGGCCACGTGGACATTTTCCTTGCGATCGAAGTGCGCCCCGTCGACACGCCGGATGCGATCGGAAAGAGTCGGATTGAAGTCAAAGCTGATCTTGTACTTGTCGCCGTCCTGCACGACCGTCACTCCATCCACGGACCGACCGAGAGACGCATCCAGCTTTTCCTCGAGCGTATGCATCTGGCTGACCGCTGCACGCCCCTTTTCCCCGTAGGTAATGGACACTTTGTCGCCCTTGAATACTTGATCGCCCAACTCCGACAATCGGTGAAGCGTCACGAAAGCGATGCCATCGCGGCGGCCAAAACCGGTCAGCTGCGCGGCATACCGATCGTTCACGCTTATGATTTCCCCGCGTAGCGATTCGCCGACCTGGTGGAAATCTGAGAGGCGCGCCGGCGGGGCTGACTCGATACCAGCGGCCTGCTGTCGCTCAACAGCCATCGCCCCTGCAAGTCGCTCGATATCCCCGCGCGAGGCGATATCGACCAGGTACTCCGAGCGCATACGAGCCACGGCATCGCCGAGCGCGTCGTACTGCGACACCGGAACCTTCCACGCATCCGCGTTTCGATCGAACTGCGCACCGTCGATCTTGTGCATTTGCGCGACAAGAACCGGGTTGTAGCCGAAACGTACGTCGTATGTGTCACGGCCATCGAAAACGACCTTTACACCGTTTTCGTCGCCATCAAGCGGATTCAACCGTTGCCGCTTCACGTCCGGGTTCACACGGGCGCGCGAGCGTCGCGATTCGCTTGCAGGCGCATTGTTGAGAGCTTCGCCACTCATGTCATTCTCCGGTTAGCTGATTTTAAAAAATCAGAATAAGGCAAAGAGAGCCGGCCGATTAGCTGCACGTCAACGTCGGCCCGACCAGCACTGCGCGCCGCTGACCTTACTATCTTGTGATTGATCCACGACTGGCGTCGCGGCCGCGATCGGCCACCACTCCGCGGCCTTCCGAGTAAGTGATTGCAACGCTTTTCCCAACCTGCGGCACACGATCGAGTTTGGCCAGCTCGTGAATCACGACACTCCCGCGACCGGCTGACTGGACAAGATGAAAATCTGATCTCGAGATGACCTCTCCGACGGTCTTCCCGTTCTGGCTTGGGGCAAGAATGCGGGTATCGTCACCGTGCTGCTCGCGCGCGGCCTTGACCGCGACGGCGTAGCTTGCCTCGAGCGCAGCTACGCTACCGGACACGGACGGCAACACCGCGCCCTGCCGAAGCCGGGCCAACTCCGCCTCTTCGGCCCGCCGCTCCTCAACCTGGCGGACGACCTTGACGATCTGGTTCATCCGTTGCTTTGAAATGCCAGCTTCGGCCGCCGCCGCAACCTGCTGCATCTCTTCCACAAAGACTAGGCGAGCAGCCTCTCGACTTGCGGCCGACAGGCCCGTCTCTCGGATCAAATCAGCAAACTCAGCTTCCGTCATACCATTTCCGAATTAGCAAAAAAAAACCGTTCGGAATATATACCACCAAGTCTCTACTTGGCAGCGCTGACAGTAAAAGGGCGCGTGATTTTGCGCGGCTCCGACCGAACGCCTACGAGCGAGGACTGCTCTTCGAACGCGTCCATGCCCTCTTTCCACGTGTTCACCAGCCATGCTCGGTAGACGACCAGATCCACGGAGCCATCAGGATTTGTTGCAAACGGCAACGGCTTGTCTACGAACACACGGCCGAGGACGCTCGGAGCCACAACCGAACCAGCTGGCGGGACATAACCGCTTTCTTCAGCAAACACCTCACGAACAACCGACGACGCACCCTTCATCACACAACTCCCAATAGGCAGAACTGGATATCCACACGTCACCCCATAAGCGACATGATACGCGAAAATTTCAGTAAGTAAAGAGTAGTCGCTATTGACTACTCTTTACCTGGTCACCCCCCGGTGCTTCTGACGTTGGAAGCCGGTCGGCAACGTTGCCCGTCCATAACACAATCTCTTACAGTGATTACATTAAGTTACATGGACGTTAGATTGTAACTTAAATATAAGACCATTAAAGCGCCACCCAGTAAGCACCCGCGTTCAGTTCGCCCTTCCTCTTCATCTGCACGACGATCCGACGATGCGGCACGATGAACTTCAGCGCGGCCTCCGGCACGCCGAACTTTCCGATCGCAGCTCGCCAGTAGTTCCTGTCGATCCCCAAGATCAATTTCGTTCCAAGACTGGATATCAGGACATCGGCAAAATCCGTCAAAGCTTGAGAGGCAAAAATCATCGAAACGCCGAATTTGCGCCCCTCTCGCACCATCTTGTTGATGATGTAGTCTTCGTCCTTGTCCTGATACAGGTGCGCCTCATCGATCATGCAAACGTCCACGATGTCGCTCTGCGGGCCGCGCTGCACCGCACGACTAAAGATCGTTTCCAGCCGCGTGATAGTGAAGAGCTTCTTCTCATCCGGACTAAGCGACGTGATGATGTAGCGCCAGACTCGGCAACGTGGATCAAGAGGGGGCGGAGTGCTGCGATATATGCCGATCGCGTATAGGTTCTCGAGGCGATCCAAGACCGACTTAATCGTCTCTTCCTGGCCGTCGGATTCAATCGCCCTGTCCAGTTCGTCCCCCGTGTGAACGCTTAGGACTGCCTCGCGGAATGCGTCGATCGCCTTCTCTTTGGCATTGTCCAGTTCACGCTGGAGCTTCGTCAGAGTCTCGTCGTTTCCGAGACGCGCGAGCGCAACCTCCTTCGCGCGCATCTGACGCGCAACGCGCTCAACTTCCTGGAAGGCCTGCACTGCCCGCTCGTCCGAGCCGACGTACATCTCCTTCAACCGCTCCCGACCGTACTCGATCGCATCGGGCAAGGTTGGATACCGCTTTCCAGCGGCCACATCCACGGCCCACGTGGAAGCATCGTCGGCGACGAAACCGTGCCGCCGGTAAAGGCCCGTCAGGAGCTTCGTAAGCGCCCGCTCTTGCCGTGGGCCAAGGCGAACTGACGTGCGATTGATCGCCGCAATGAGAGATTGGATGCGCTTGCGCACCCCGCCGAATTCGGGGTCCGGATTCAGCTCGAGGGGATTGAAACCGAAGTCCGCCGACTCGTGAAACCTTACCGCGGATTCGCCAGGAATCTCGACGTCGCCATGCGCGTCGAACACATGGATGCGAAGACGGCGACCACCTGTTTCCTGCATGGCCTGCGCTATCTTGCGCAGCATCGTAGTCTTTCCCATACCGGAATCTGCGAAGGCGGCGATGTGCGGATTCACAACAGTGTCAGAATCCCACACAACGTCACCACCACTTTGGGCATTCAAGCCCCATCGAATCTGCACGGCTGATTGCTTCCTTGTCGGTGTTGGACGGTTCTGAATGCGTTTTGTGCTTTTTTTATATTACATCGCACCAAACGAAGAGGCCGGAGATTCACTCCGGCCTACTTTCAACGTACCGATCGGTTGATCGCCTCCGCGAGCACCATCGGCAACTGCGCGTCGTCGGCCGGGAGATCCATTCCCAACTGCCCAATCGCATGCTTCATCTCTTCGACCGGAAGCATCACGGACACCAAGTGCGCCTTGCTCGGCAACGCGCCCCGACTGAGCAGCAACTCGATCTGCTGAAGGGTCAGGCGAGCCTCGCGCTTTCCGAGAATAGCCGGGTTCAGCGCGCCCGCACCTTCCGGAATTACGGCATCGCCACCACTGTCCTTGATCTGACGCGCCGGCGCTGGCGCGCTCCGTGCCGCTTCACTCGGTTGATACGTCTCGCCTTGCGGCGCCTGCTGCTCGACGAATTCCTGAACCCTCCGCGCCAACTCGGGATCAAACTGCTGTTTAGCGTCGGCTGATGGTTGCGGCACCGGCGTAGTCGAAGCGCCTCCTTTCTTCGTGCCGTTCTTAGCGGCACGAATGTCTCCAGAGGTCAGCGCGCGGTTTTCGCGCTGGGCCGTCTCCTTCAACTCCTTCTGCTTGCTCTTCGGAAGCGCCCGATACTGTTCGAGAAGCGACGCGTAGGTGATGATGCCCGAGTCGACCACATCCGCCCACTTGGGGTCGAGCAGTGCCAGGATGCGCGAAATGTATTGGCTGCTCTGGTTGATAATTTTCGCGAGTTGTTGCTTCTGTAATTCCGGAAATTCCTCCAGCGTTTCCTTCAGGAAAGCCGCAGTTTCCCTGTCGGAAAGGTCTTTTCGCTGAAGGTTTTCCGCCAATTGAGCAAGCTTGAGCTGAGCCGCCGACAGCTCTTGCCGGATCATAGCCGGGATTTTTTCGGAATCGGGTGCACCGCGATCACGATTCAACTTGAACGCCCGCCACCGCCGCTCACCAATGAGAATTTGGTAGCGGCCATCGTCCTTCTCTCGCAGCGTGATCGGCTGCAGGAGACCAACGGCATTGATGTTGTCTGCCAATTCCTCCAACGCCTGCTGCGTCTCGGGATCGATCACACCGTCGACCGGATAAAACTGTTGGCGCGGCTGCTTCGGATCAGGATCAATAAGATCGATGTCGACCTTGAGGATCTGCGCCGTCGGCGCTTCGAGACTCTGAAGAAAGTCCAGCGTGCTCATGTTTTCATTCCCTTATGCGTTCAGTTCCAATACGCGGGCGGCAAAAGACTTCCACTCGTCGTTGAGCTTTTTGTCGCGCGAATGCTTCCAGACCGGCTTGAAATTCTCCAAGGCATCCGACACCGCAACGCGCATCGAAAACTCGTGCAGGATTGCATTGCCGAACTTCTGCGCCAAATCTGCCCTCATCCGCTTTTGCGTGGCGGACGAACGCGAAAACAGGTTCACCACCATCCGCATGGCCAGACCGGGATTGACGCGCTGAACGGACTTGATCGTGTCGAAAGTGGAGTCAAGCCCGGTCATCGACGCGAGCTTCGGCTGGATCGTCACCAGCGCCAGGTCCGACCAAAAAAGCGGCGCAGCGATGCGCGGCCCGATCGACGGTGGAGTATCGAAAATTACATAGTCGAACGGCAAGGCCCGCACCTTCTGCCTCAGCGTCGTCGCCTGCTTGAGGATCTCGTCCTTTCGCTGGTCGAGGCCTTCAAGATAGCCGTGCCCGTGAAGCAGTTTCATTCCGTCAGCCGGCAGGTCTGTGTATTTTATTTCACCGTCGCCAAATATCTGTTCGGAGCCACCCTTGCGCTTGTTGATGCGAAGATCCTGGCTCAGAAACTGCGAGGCGTTGCCTTGCGTATCGAAGTCAACGACCAGCACGCGCTTCCCCGCGTCCTGAGCCGCGAAGGCGAGGTGGCAACAGATGGTCGTTTTCCCCACCCCGCCCTTTTGGTTGACTACGGTGATGATCTTACCCATTGTCAGCTTCCCTTTTGCGTTTCGCCAACGTTATCGTCCCGATATCCCTGCGGTAGCAACCGAGCAAGCCGTAGTGCAAGCGTCAAGGGCACATTGACCGAATCACGGCCCTCTGCGACCGCACGCTCGACCTCTTGCGCGAACGTCGCCAAGATGGCGGCCGGCAGCGCCCCCATCTCGTCTATGGCTTCCAGTCTGTCGACAACAAGCGAGGGCACCGACACACGCTCGCGGCGCGCACGGGTCTCCTCGACCGCATCGGAAAAGAGCTGATCGAATACGGGTTGCCTCACCCGAATCAGAACTTGCTTCTTCTCATCTTTCGTGTCGGACATTTGAATTCTCTCAATAGCATGATACGATGATATCAATGTAGCGCTCGAAGCGCAACATTCAATTTTATTTATATCATTCTTATGTAGAAACGGGCCGCGACTGATGCGCGGCCCGTTTCTGACGTCGGAAACGCCGACGTGCAACCGAGATTCTGGTCTACGAAGAGTGTGCCGGAGTACCAAGCATCTTGGCCGGTGGGTAAACGTACTGTACCCACCAGAAGATCGACGTGTAGCAGAATGCCGCGCGCGACACGCCGCAGATCGTCGCAGTAACTTCGACTTCGGCAGCCAAGTCGGCCGGGAGTTGCATATTCACCTGCTCCCAACCAGTACGCCCCGTTACTCCTCCAGCAAATGTCACGGCAGTTTTCGGCTTGCGCCAATGAAGCCCATGCTCCCACGGGCGCTCTGCCAAAAACCGGCGCATCATATCCTCAAACATCGCAGTCAACGAGCTATACAGGAAAGGTGTGATGCCTTTCAGGTACGTGTAGATCTGCGTCGGGCAACGCGTCGGAACAGCCTTCAACTCATCCAATCGGGTCTTCGGGCGTCCAATTCGTCGACCGTGGCTCGAGCGCGGTCTCGTCTCCGACGCAGCAACCGCCTCACCACTGCTGGTCGGGGCCTTCCCGTGGACCGCCCGTTGGCTACCGTTCCCTCTCCCAACAACGGCAACCTTCGCCCGGCCTTGCGTCTTTTTGGCTGCAGGCGTGGCACTCTTGGACACATTGGTTGCCACCTTCGAGGTCTTGAGAGCCCCCGCGCGCTCCTTCGGCGACGGCTTCGCAACTTTTGCTGCGGCCTTTGGCTTCGGCCGCGCTTCCTTCTTTGCAGCAGCGGCCTTCGGAGGCGTAGTCTTCTTCGAGGTCATGGATTGATGAACCTGCATTTGATGTAGTAGAAATTTGCCTGACGAACCTCTGCGTATGTTATTTGACAATGCGATCGACAGCAACGCGGTTATGACTATAGTCAGAAACAAAATGCCCGATCGCCGCACTCTTTTCAATAATTGACACTATTGAGCAGGGGCCTGCCGGGTCAAGTGGGGAAATCATCATAACTTCTGACGTTGGAAGTAAAGTCCAGGCCCGCACGACACCTTCCACGAACGCGGACGCCTCCTGTCTTATGCCAGAGGGTGTTTATTGGACTCCGAGGCTCAAGGTCACGAGCGATGATCGCCCCATGATGTTTCGTTCTATTTCGAGCGGTCATCTGCCGGCATCAATGCCGTCAGCTGCTCTTCGTTGTTCGCCCATTCCGACGTGCGGCAGCTACCGCCCGCCGTCTGGATCGTCATGTCGTATCGAAAGCTCATGCTTCCCGTCTTCCGCTTTAAATAAATTTGACCACCACGTCCGAGGCCCCGACATCCGCCAACGCGCCGAAGTCCACCCCCTCGTGGCAAACAAGTTCCGCCGCATCGATAGCGTCAACGCCGAGAGAACGCCTCGCTCAGTACCCGCGCGCGGTTACCGGCGCCGGCCTATACGCAGCAGGGAATACGATGTCCCGTGTTGCCACAATGTTGAACTTATACCCCGGCGCCCGCGTCAGTGTTGGTTGGATGTTCATACCCTTTTGGATGTAAGCCGAACCCGTCTGGCCGAGCTGCTGACCGACGGACTGGGAAATGATCTGCGAGTTCGTCTGCACGCCATTCACGTTATTCGATTGCTTCTGCGTCAACTCTATCCCCGCACTGAAGAGCGCCATGAACGTGGCGCTACCGAGCACCTTGAGATAGTGATTGTTGACGGTCGCGTCGAAGCCCGCATTCCCGGCCTTGTCTTCTCCCGGCATCCCATCGAGGCTGATGCTGCTGCCGTCAGGGAAAATCAGTCGCGTCCAAACCACCAGAATGCGCTCCTGCCCGTACGCGATTTGGCTGTCGTATGTGCCAATCAGCTTACTGCCCTGCGGGATCAGCAGATACTTCCCCGTTGCCGTGTCGAACACGTTCTCTATCACCCGAGCGCACGTCTGCCCCGGCAGGTCGGAATTGAGCGCACACTCGAGCGCTGCCGGAATGATCCAACCCGCCTTTATCTCGTACGGGGACGTCGCCGGCAGCTTCACCTCGTTCAATCGAGTCTTAGCCAAGCTCGCCGCGCTCGCGAGAAACTGCTCTTTACGGCCCTGCTTGTTCTGGTCGTCCTGCTGTTGGCCGCCGATCGCGGGCACCAGCGGACTACCTCCCGTCGCGCCAGCCCCCTGAGCGGCAGCCGCGGCGCCGGCCGCTTGCGCAAGTTGCGAAAGCAAAGGATTGCTCGAGGCCGACGCGTTACCTAGACCGTTCCCTCCGGCAGCTCCCAACCCTCCTGTAGCGGCGTCGCCACTCCCAGCATCAAGCGACGATTCAATTGCTTGTCTCCGCTTTTCGTCAAGCTCGCGCTTGCGCCTCGCGGCCTCCTGCTGCTCCGGAGATTGATATTGGCTCTCGGCCCCCGCCGGCGAGGTGCGGGAACCCAGCACCACCTTCCCGGCACCGTCCGGCCCCGAGGCTGGCGCCGCCACGGCCGGCACGCCTGCGCCGCTTGCCCCCACAGGAAATGTCGGACCGAGCGCGGCATTAGCAGCGGAGGCTCCCTGGGCGACGACCACGGCCTGCCCCGAGCCAACGTTTCCAAAATTCGGTGATGCCGGCGACGGCGATTTCTGTGCCTGCTGGGCTGCTGCCTCGGCGGCGTCGTCCTTCGACGATGGTGCCGAGCCGTCGTCGTTCGCGCCAAAGATCGCAAACATGACATATCCGAGCACCGCCACGATAACGATAGCCGCGAGAGCCTTCACCTTCCGCGACACTCTCGTGAGTCCCGTCAGCTTGCCCTTCAATTGAACCGTATCCGGTGAATCAAACGGATCTGCGACTGCCATGCTCAGCTCCCCCCCACACGCGACCAGAAGGAGCGTTTGTTCTTCGTCCACGTGATCGTGATCTTCTTCTCGTCGCCGTCCGACCCGACCACCAGCATCGCTTTGTCAAACAGCTTGTCGACCTCATACAACGTCGGGTCGGAGGAGCTAGGACGCCAATTGACCAGCTCAGGCTTGTCGTCTTTGCCCAGCAAAACGAGTATCGGCGCTTCCGACGTCGTAATCGCATCGGGCATCTTGATATAGACCTTGAGGCCGTCGTTATAGACACGAGCGGGCTTCAACGGTGAGTTGCCGTCGATCGAGTATGCGAAATCAAGCTTGTCGGCCGAGCCCGGTGCGAGTTCGGCGGCGACCAACTTGTCGTGAGCACGCTGATCGCGTTCCTTGATTTTTGCCGTCTCGTCCCATTCAGCCGCAATCTCGTCCGGATAGTAGAAGCCGATCATGTTCAAGTAGTCCTTCTCGTTCTTACTCGAGTACAGATCGACTTGGTAGGTACGCCTGTCAGTTGTAATAATTAAATTAGTTTCGATATTCGTATCGAGTGGCTTGACGATGATGTGCGTTATCGCGTTGTCGCCACTGCCCGAAACTCGCTTGCTGAATTTCCACCGAGCCGAATCGCCGGCGATCGGTTGGCCGGTCGTCAACTCGCCGGGTTGAAGCTGAATGTCGCAGGCTCGAATGATGGTGCATGTCAGCTTCGGCAAATACTGGCCAAACGGATAGTTGATCCGCCCATCGTCGGAGATGATCGGCTTAGCAACACCCGTCTGCTGCCACTTCTTCGCCTGCGCAACCGCCGCGTCTTCGAACGTCAGAAATCTCTTGCCAGATCCCGCGATCGCGCCTTGGCTGACCGCGACCAATAGACAAGCTACCAAAGTCGCCAACATCTTCATACCGGTGTGCTCCCGAGTAACGCCCATATCAAAATCAACCCAAGACCTTGGACCACGAGAAGTCGGTGATGAAAAACCCAGTCCCGTTCCGTTGTATGTCCTCGTCCTTGTTCAAAACGATCGTCTTGAATGTGAAAAGCCCCTTCCACCGTTCTTCGCCGAGCACATCACCATTCGGCGCGTGCCTAATTTCCGTCCACTCGACCTGGTACGAGTGATCGGAAACCGGCAGAGCGAGCGTCACGAGCGTTTCCACCGTGTACTCCGCGGCCGTCGCGAACGGTTTGCGCTCGTCGTGATAGAACGAATCGATCTTCTTGTACGCCGGACTACCAGCCTGCACCCGTGCGTAGACGTAACGCATGAACGTCTTCTGCGCGTCCTGATCGCCCGCGATGATGCGCGACCATTCGACCCATCGAATTACTTGCTCACGCATGGCCCGGCGGCTATCGACTGGATTCGCGCGCGACGGCTGCCCCACCGACACCACCGTTCCGAGCTTGTCGACAGCAACCACGTACGGGATGAACTTGCTTGTCATCATGTAATAGCCGTTGAAGGACATCGACACCGCGAGCAAGGCGGCGGTAATCCTCCAGGCGACTTGCCAGTTGCGCTTCTCTACCGCCAGATTCAAGTACCGATCATCACGGTTGCCATCCGGCTCCTGAAGAAACGGTGACCGTGACCTGTCGCGTCCGCCTTCTTTCTCTGCCTTCACAACATCTTCCGCGACGTCACCGCCGCCCCTTTTCTCGCGCCAAAACATATTCATCGGCCCTATGTAATAACTATATTAGTCGGCGGTGTGTTTAAGATCGATAGTGATCGAAGCAGCGTGCGCAGCGTCTTGCGGCACGTAACCTTGGAGATCGTTGATGCGTTTATGCAGCGGGTCAGAGCCAGGACGATTCGGGGCCTGCCCTTTGTTGTCTCCTGAAACCGACGCGGTCGATCCGTCTCCGCCGGGTGTCGCCGGCCCACCCGGGCTTGTTGTAGATGCGCCAGGCGACGCTGAACTCCCCGCATCAACTGGCGTCGAAACGGCACCTGGGCTGCCAGAAGGCGCGGCCGGCACACTTGCCGAACCGCTCGAGCTGCCGGCACCACCATCGACAGGTGACGCCCCACCGGCGCTCGCCACCCGCGAGCTCGGTGCGGCAGAGGTAGGCGACGCTCCTGCCGCACTACCGGCGGCTGTCCCGCCACTACCCGCCGAAGCCGGCGGGGAAGCCGTAGTTGCCGTCGATCCCGCCGCAGAGTTCGCCGACGCCGCCGAACCGTTCACCGCCGCACTCACGGGAGTCGCCGCAGGTCCAGGCGAAGCGCCCATGTCCGCAACAGCCGCGCTCGGCGCGGGTTGTGCTGCCCCCGCTCCCGCGTCGTTGGTAGCAGGCGCACCAGCGGCGTCTCCGCCACCTTGCGCGGGCGCGCTGCTGGCCGGCGCCGACGGCGGAACAGGAATCCCCGACACACTACCGCCACGCGTCGCCTCGATGCTCGACGCAATTTTTCCACCAGCCGACCCATCCACTTTCTGCGCGAAACTGGTTCTCGCCCCGCCTGCGGCCTCGCCAATCGCCCCCTTTGCAAGACCAAGGCCATGGCTGCCCATTTCGCCGAGCGCATGAGTCGCCAGGGCCGTACCGCTCTTTCCGAGATCCAGACCCGAGTTCAGACCAGCTCCCAGCGCCTTCGCAAGCCCGGTTGCGCCAGCCGCAGCTCCCGTGGCACCCGAAGCGGCACCCGCCATGCCCGCCATCCCGGCCGCACCCGCGCCCGCGACGGCAGCGCCAGCCCCGATCGCCGCTCCAAGCATTCCGCCGGCTGTCATGCTCGGGCTACCCGACATCATTGCGCTCGCCATTTGCGGCACGGAGATGCCCAGATAGGCATAGACCAATGCCTCCCCAGCGGCAATCAGGCATGATTGAATCAGGTTCGCTGGATCAATCGCGAGGTTATCGAAGAGCGTTTGCCCAGCACCAACGATCATGTACAGCACCATCAGTTTGATACCCGTCGCTACCGCGTATTGAAGGTATTTCGACGCCATGTCCGTGGTCCACCGCGACCCGCCAAAGCCGAGCAGGATCACCCCGCCACCGATCGCGATGTACGACTCGATCTGGGTAACCAGCAGTTGTGCTGCAACAAAGAGAAAAGATAAAAAAACCAGAATCGCCAATGCCGTCACGGGAATCACGACCGCGATCTTTTCCATTACCCCCAACTCGCCGATCGCCTGATAGGCGGCCAACGCAGTGTCGAAACCTGTCGACACAATGCCGTCTGGTGTCGCCGCAGACGGCGCGGCCCCGCCTGCTCCTCCGGCCGCCATACCGATCGTCTTAAACGAGTTGATGATCGCCGGAATCCAAGTGTCGGACATTTTGAGAAGCGTCCAGAAGAAGGCGATCGTCATAACCTTCTTCACGAGGCTATTCAAAATGTCGGCAAATTCCGCCTTGTCCACAATATAGGTTACGGTGGTCCACCCGAAGTCAATTGTCGCCAGCATCCAAAAGAGCTTCTGTGCGTACCCTTTGACGATCGTCCCCCAGGTCACTTGCAAAGGCGAGAACTTGGCGTCCACTCCATTCAAAAAGTTGAATTGGTAACCGCCGCCAGTGCTCTGCGCCAGGGCCGACACGGAAAGGCTCAGCAGGGTTACGACGACGGCCATGAATGCTGTGAGCCTGAGCCACTGGCGCACCGAGCATGGTTTTCGGATCGTCAACTTGAGTATGGCGAGCATGGCCGAGCTACCTTCAGTGTTTGATGCGCTTCGAATGAATACTTCCGAACACAGCTTTCTCCGCGGCATCCGCGTCAATGGCCTGGACCGCAGATGAACTCATCAGACGCGGGTTCGAGGCCGGCAGTTGGCTGTACACCCGATCCGCATCGCTTTGCTTACTGCAAGCGCCGAGAACAACGACAGTCAGCAGCCCAATCACGATAATGCGCATGGATGTCTCCGTTAGTTCGACGGCAGCGACGGCGCCGTATAAGGGAGGATACGTTTGGCCCGGATGTTTCCGTACACCTGCGCGAGCCCCGTGTTCCCCATGTTTTCTTTATCCATTTGCATAGCCGTATACGCGTTCTGAGACTGCATCTGAGCCATCTGGAGCTGTCGCAATTTCTCGAGCTGACCGACCATAGCGACGCCGACATCATTGCCGGCCTGTAGCGCCTGCAATTGCCCTTGCGCAGATTGCGAGCGCTGCTGCAATTGAGCAACCATGGATTGCTCGTTCGAGAAATCATTCATATGCGCGCGCATCACGGCCAACGAGTTCTGAACCGCACTGAGCGTGTTATCGGACCAATTCCGATATGCGTGCTGGAAGTCGAGTGCCGAGCCATAGCCAGGGTGCAGATTGCGAAACAACTGGTCAGCGTTCTGAAGCGTATAGTCGATCTTCTGGCCAGCCACCACGATGGTCTGCAGGTTCTTGAAGGCTTGCGACATATTGTTGTCGTTCCAGAGCGCGCCAGCCGCTTCTCCTAACAGGGCACTCGGAGACATGTTCATCAGATTACGCAGCATCGTCTCGTATTGATTGATCTGCGTGACCGTTTGTTGCGCCTGTTGCGCGTACGAGGCGACGAGCTGCAGGTTGTTGAGAATCTGCGTCGGCTCAGTCGCGCCAGCCACCATGCCGCCTGCATTCACTCGAGAGGCGAGTGTCAAACCGATGAACAGCGGAATAGCGACGCGAATCAGGGATTTCATGGTCAATGTGCCCCTGCTTGTTGTGGATCGCAAAAGTCGCGATTCGCTTCAAAACTGGTATTGACGTATGCGTACTTGCCGTTTTGCGTCATGTCCGTCTGGATCAGGGTGCGCCGATAGTGGTCTGGATCGATCGCAGCAACAACCGCGCTAGCGCTCAATGCCACGGCGGCGTTCGCACTCAGCGCTTTCGCAGCGTTAATGGCATTGATTGCGTCTTGCACGCGCGCCTCATTGGTGGTCGACAGTGCGCCATATCCCGCATACAAATGCCATCCGTTACCCGCAACGGCAAAGGGCAATGGCAGGGTGATAGTGGAATCGGAGAGCCCGCTTCTCGCTACCGCGTACACCGGGAACATCCCGCCGCGCCAAGCAGCCCAACTGCTGCCACTCAGAAATGCAGCCTGCGACATCGTCGGATCGTGCATCCCGATGTAGACAAGCCCCGGCCGCGCTTGGTCCGCGGCATTGATCGGTAGAGTGAACCTGACGTACGGCTGAGACCCTCGGCAAAAGACCTGTACGCCAGTCACTGCTATGGTCGATCGGACGCCGACCTGAGAGTGCGCCAAACCGCAACAGAGCAACAATGCCGTCGCCAGAATGTTGAAGATCCTTTTTCGCATAGCTTTTCCTTCAAGCGTGCGTGGTGTGACGCACCGCGCCAAACCGGAGCGTCACGACTGCCTTGAGTCCGTGGAAGCCCAGCACGACCGGAAATGCGACCAGCGCGCCGATCAACTGAGCGACGAATGCGATAACCGGCAAACCGATCACCGCCGCAATCAAAAACACGCCCATGTTACCCTCCTTTGAGTTCCATTGAATTAATTATAGCATTATGGCTGATAGAAAGATATCAAAATATCGTCATGCCGCCTGTTTCGCGATTCCGAGTTGGCGCTCGTGATATGCAATCCATTCCGTGAGTTGTCCCTTTCCCCAGTCCTTGTTCGCGTTGCAGTGGCGCAGCCATTCGACGGTCCAACGCTCGCCATAACGCGTGATAAGGTCCCGTGCAAGAGCGACATCGTCCTTTCCCGAGGCCCCCACAAAAGCGAGGCATACGGGGCCAAGGCCAAGTTGATACTTGCGGCGGCCGAGCGGCGACATGTAGTAGTAGTCGAGCTTCTTCGCCATGCGCCCGATGATGTCGATCTGACGTTCGTTCAGCCCGATCGCGCGGTACTGCGCAGCAGATTCTTCGTTGCCGCGAATCTCCGAATTCGCCAGCAATATCTTCGTCGGGCAGCTCTCGTAGAGCACGTCGCGAATCGCGCTTTTTCCAACGTCAGAAAGAGACTGAGTCGCAAACAACACGACACAGTTTGCTTTCCGCAACACCTTCAGCCATTCCCGAATCTTCTCCTGGAACAGTGGATGATTGAGCATCAGCCAGGCCTCATCGAGCACGAGCAGCGTCGGCGAGCCATCGAGGCCACGCTCCACGCAACGGAACAGGTACAGCAAGACCGGAATCGCGAACCGATCACCCATACCCATCAAATGCTCCATCTCAAACACAACGAATCGGTCGAGCGTGATGTTGTCCGACTCACCATCGAGCATGGCGTTGTTGCCGTCGAGCGAATATGGCTTGAGGGATTCCCGCATCTTCTCATCGGCAACTTGCCTAATGAAATGGGTCATCGACCGCTGATCCGCGTCCGCATCTGCGAGCTTCTTGAGGGCATTACGGATAGTCGTGCGATGCTCGGGCAACACCACAAACTTCTGCAACGTCAGCAGCGTTTCGATGTAATCCTCAGCCCATGCTCGTTCGGCCGGTTTATGCACGTTCCCGAGCGGGCACAAGTTGATCTCGCTGCCATGCTCGCTCCCGATATCCAAATACGTACCTCGCAATGCGTGGCACAAGACGAACGACGAGTACCCCTTCTCAAACTTCCGCACCTTGGCTCGCGGATACCTCAAGAAGGCCTGCTCGATCAATTCCAAATGTGTCGACTTCCCGGCGCCGGTGGGTCCCATCATCAACGTGTGGCCGACATCATCGACGTGCAAGTTGAGCCGGAAAGGGGCGTTGCCCGTTGTCTTTGCCATCAGCAATGGCGGGCTCTTCGCAGGGTAGAACGCGCAAGGGTTTTCGCTCAGACCGGGCCACGTCGCCGTCGTCGGAATCAAATGCGACAGGTTCAGAGAGTGCAGAATCGGTCGCCGGACGTTTTCGTACCCGTGACCTGGCAGCGTGCCGAGATACGCTTCAACGGAATTCATGTCCTCGAGCCGACACGGAAAGCCGAGATCCGAAATCGCGGTAATGCAGTCCTCGACGCTCTCCTTCAGTTGCACGAGGTCTTCGTCCATGAGTAGCACGACGCTCGTATAGTGCCCGTAGCGCACTAGACCGGAGCCGGCCTCCGACATCGCAGTCTGAGCGTCGGCGGTCATTTCCAGTGCATCCTGATCGATCGGCCCGGACGTCGAATTGCTCACCTGGTCGCGGAAGCCACGCACCTTCTGCCGCCACTTCTTCCGCAGCTTGGCGAGCAGCGACTTCCCCTCCTCCGGATTCATGAAGATGAATCGGGTGCTCCACCGATAGGCAATCGGCAGCGTGTTGAGCATGTTCAGGATGCCCGGATAACTCGTCGCCGGAAAGCCCTCAATCGAAATTGCCCGAACATGCTTCCTTCCTACGCGCGGCGTATTACCGCCAGTAAAATCCTGACTGCCGATGATTGCGTCATACATGACGCCTGGCGGAGGCTTGACGATGTGTTGCCGAACACCCGTCACGCAATAGTGCAAGTAGCCCGCGAGATGATCGATAACCACCGTCGAACCGTCCGCGCGGCTTTCGACCACCTGATCAGTGATCCGCGTGATCCCTTCGAATAGCGTTCCGAGGCGCGACTGGAGCTGATCGAGTTGATCCTTGAACTTCGCGATCATCTGGTCCTGCAACGACACGCGGCTGATGTTCAAGTCCGCGCTCTTCTCGAACATCATCGCCGTTGCCTTGCTCTGCAATTGAAGTGGCGGAAGATACGTGAAGATCATCGCGTAGACGCTTTCGAAGTGTGCCCCTTCCTGGTTGTACTGGGACTGCCGTTCGAGATCCATCAACTCCGCCACTGGTACCGGAAAGAAGTTGTTCTCCGGATACCCGATAGCAGACGCGCGGATCGCGTCGACATGCACCATCCAGCCCGAACCGAAGCGCCGCAGCGCGTCGTTTAGACGCGCCGCAATCGCTTCCAGTTCGCCGTTGCTGGCCGACTCCGTATCAGTTCCCCGATAGAAGAAACCCGCAATCAGCTCACCGCCCTTGCCCTGCATGATGCCGGGCTCGAGCGGGCGAGCGTAGCGTAGAAGATCGGCAAGACCTTGCGCCTCGTCCCGGTATTCCTTCTGCATCCCCGCCCGGCCGGCCGCCAATGCGTACCATACGACGCCAACGACCATCAGGCCAATCATGATCCAAAATCCGCTCATCGCTCAGCCTCTATTTGAAGTCCTTGTACGAAGGCATCGGCGCGTGCAAACGCCCTCGCGCGGGGTAATACGATCGGTACTTGAGCGACCGCCGGACCACTTTTGACATGAGTGGGTCTTTGAGCGCCATGACGCGCATGAGAGAAAGCCAAATACCCCATAGGATTACTCCAAGCGGTATTCCGTAATACAGCGAATACCGCATCGTCGTGATGAAGGCGAGGTAAATAGAGACGAGGAGTCCACCCACGACCAACCCGCGCTCGCCCCCCATGAACATCATGTAACGCACACCGGACGCGTGGATGGTCACCTGCGTCAACTCACTCCGGTGGTCAGCACTCATCGCCGTCCCCGATCAGACCGAGCAGGCGCTCGAACCCGCACCCAGCTTCGTCGCTATCCAGCCGACGAATGCCGCACCGCCGACGACCACGCAAATCGCCATCACGATGTTCACGACCTTCTTCAGAATGCCGGTCAATTCCTCGCCGAAAAGAAAGCCGAGACCGGCCGCGGCGAACGCGATCGTGCCGACCGCGATCGGCGTCGACCCCTTGAACCAGCCGGCAACACCGCAGAGCGGGCCGTCCCACGGCGCGGAACTGTCGCTGACCGACTGCGCCGCAGCGGCACCGGCATAACCGGCGAGAATGAATGCCGCGTAGAGATTTGACGGGGAAAATTTCCCCCTCACGTAGCGCATGAAGCTGGCGCCGTTACGTCGAACACGCGCATTTGCTTCGCGCGCCAACGCAGCAACACTGACCTTCACGATACTGGGTTTCATGAAACCTCCTTTAAAAAAATCATCAAACATAATGAAGAATGTACTTCCGCTTTTCGACGTCATACCCCTCGATAACTGCCAACTCCCGCACCTTTCTGCCAGCGTCGATACCCGTCTCCTTCTCAATGAAAATGCACAAGTCAATCGCATTCGCGATGACCTGCGGATTAGCCTTGATACCTTCGTTCTCCTCCATCAGTTGGCCGACACGAACCAACCCGTCCTCGCAGTCGTTGGCGTGAATCGTCGCAAGCCCGCCAGGGTGTCCCGTGTTCCACATCTTCAGAAGTGCCAGCACTGCTCCATCGCGAACCTCGCCGACAATGATCCGGTCCGGTCGCATCCGCATCGTCGCTTTCAGAAGCCGCGTCATACTGACGTCTGCATTCGAACGCATCTGGACAAAGTTATCGGCCGCGCATTGGATTTCCCCGGTGTCCTCGATCAGCACGATCCGATGGTCAGGTGTGAGCGTCGCCATCCCATGCAGAATCGCATTCACCAACGTGGTCTTGCCGGAGCTGGTCGAGCCGATAACAAGAATGTTTTTGCGTTGACTGATTGCGAGACGAATTACGTCTCCGTGCGACAGCCCCTTGGCGGCATCCACGAAGCTCCCAGTTTGCCGCCGCCGCGCATTCAAGGGGTCGTCACGGTGAGTAATAATCCCGCGTTTTTCGTAGTCCTCGATCGTGAAGATCAACGAGGCCTTTTTGCGGATCGCGAACGCTGGAGCTGCGACGACCGGCCAAATCAGTCCTTCGAACCGACTCCCGTCCAGAGGCAACTCTCCCTCGAGAATTGGTTCTTTGACCGTAACCGCGGTTCGCAGCATCTCGGCGATACCGTTGAACAGACTTTCGGCCGCGATCGCCGCCATCGTCTGCCCCGTGTCGAACATGCCGCGGCCCAGTTCGTCGAGGAATATCCGCCCGTCTGGATTAAGCATTACCTCGATGATCTTCGGGTTGCTCAACGCGTCGAGGCACGTCGGACCTAGATCCCGACGCAACCCCGTCATCCGACGCTCTCGCGCCTGTTCTGATAGCGCACGAGGCGCGCCGTCGCCCCTCGATGCGGCAAAGTTCGAAGCTTCAGCCTGGTCCATTTATGTTCCCGATCGATTCCCCGGAGGATCGGCATCTTGCCGTTCACAGCCTCTATCGTAACCGCCCCTTTTAGATAGTACAATGATATCATTCTATCACTTAAAGACAGAGCATTTCTGACGTCAGAAATTCACCCGCCGGCTCCACCACTCTTCAGAGGCTGATGGCTATGAGACTTAAACCGCAACTCGTTGTACTTCTCGCTGCGCTCTTCTCCGGCAACGCCGCGCACGCCGCATTCTTCGTCAGCGACGACACTCCGACCGTCACCGCATCGCAACCCGCGGCGGCTCGCCGCGAGACGACAGCATACGTTTCGTTCTACGGAAACCGTCCCTCTCGCGCTGGAAGAAACACTCTCGAAAACCTCTCCGGCGCAGCTCTGGCCGCCGACTCAATCGCGATCAACGCCTACGGGAAAACGCGTGCCCAACTGGCGATAGCGAAACGCCGTGTCGCGGTCTTGAAGGACTGGCTCGTAAAGCAAGGAGTATCCGACTCAAAGATTCAGACGTGGTCCGAACTCGATCCCGAAGACGATCCGACCGATAACGATATACAAGTGGTGCTCAGGTCTTCGCTTCTCATTCCGATTCAAGACGCAAGCGCAACCGCAACGCTGTCGCCCGCCACACTGCCGCCATCGCAACCGCCGCAACGCCCCGCATCCGGTGCTAGCGCTGTAATGAATGACCAAGTACGGCTCGAAATCGCCCGCCGACTCATGGCGATGGCACAAAGCAAGATCATTTCGCAGGAGGATGCGGTACGGCTCGTATCCGATTTCCTCGCGGCGAACACTCCCCAGGCCGCATCGCAGCAACTCACCGCACAAATCACTCCCGCTGCAGCCGCGCCGACGCCCGCTGCCCAGATCGTTCCAGCTACGGAGGTGCCCCGTACATGGACCCTTGCAGCAAATCGATCGCTGCAGGACAACCTGCGGCAATGGGCCCAAATGGCAGGTTATTCCGAGCCGGAGTGGGCCGCGTCGAATCCGTACCAAGTGACTTACAGCTCGCCCTACACTGGCACGTTCCTTCAGGTGCTCGAGCAGCTTTCGAAGCTTGTTCCAGGTCTTGACTTTCAGGTGTCGCAGTCGCGGCACACCCTCCGCGTCGTCGACGCAAAGCACTGAGCGGAGGACGCAATGCCGCTCCTCATCGTGCTGCTAATGTTTCTGGCTTTCGCAACCGAATACGAGGAATCGGTCTGGACTCGCGCGCAGAACGCGCGTGTTTCACAAGAAGCCAACGTAGTCGGCGACAGCATGCGCGTGTATCGGACGTACGTGCAGCAATACTCGACCGCAAACCCGTCCTACACTGGCCAGGTTCCCGATAGCGTGTTACCCACGTGGTACGTACGCCCGACGTCCGTCAACAACTACGTCAGCAACGGCGCGGTCTACATCTATAACACTGCGCCGCCGCAAGGCCTTGTGACAGCGATCGCGACACGCAGCTCTTATCTCACCACGGTAGGAACGAACGTCAATGGCCTTCTTGTCGGGCCGTCGATCGGGCCGGCCAGCCCATCCGTCAGCATTCCCGCACCAGTCCCGCAACAAAGCGTCGTCATAACACCGTAGACGCTCGAAAGCCTCCCCGCCGCCTCAGGCCCCTCTTTGTCGTCAGTTCGATAGCTGGTGCAGGTCATCATTCCGACTATAGTCGGATGATGACTATCGTCGGAAACGGGAAAATTTTGGCTGACAACTCCCAGCCAAAATGACCAGTCCAAACCGAGCCTTCGGCGAAGTTCTTCGCGAACTGCGAACCGCACGAAAAGCGACTCAGGAGTCCCTCGGTTACGCCGCTGGCCTTGACCGCACCTACATCTCAATGCTCGAACTCGGGCAAAAGAGCCCGACACTCGTCACCATGCTGGCGCTATGCGGCGCGCTCCAAATTTCGTTTGGCGAGCTCGCGCGAAGGCTAGAGACTGCGCTCGCTGCTAACAGCAAATAAGCGAGCGCAAACCGCGCTTCTCACGGGGTGAAGATTTTTGACGCGATGCCTCGTGCCACCACGTCAGCCCCCGCAGGAGTCAAGTGCGAGTCATCGAACATGACAATGTTCCCTCGGCCTGGGCCCGTGCGCGTGACGCAGCCCATCGAGTCGCACATCGCGTCGAAAGCGGACGCGTACTCGATACCAAGTTGACTGGCGATCGCGGCCCCTTCGCGGTCATATTGCTTTGATGCAGGATCCAGTCCGAAAAACGTGCGTGGCGGCATCTTGTCGTGGTGCTCTCGCCAGAAAAGCCAGTAGAGCTTCGGCAACGAACTTTGCCAGGTGGCCACCTGCCCAATCAGAACAACTCTCCCAACGCCTGCTGCACGCAACGTGTCGACAGTCGCTGAGAGCGCCTGCAGCCGGTCGGTCGTCCAGTTTGCGGTCAGCAATACGATTGCGGGCCTCGCGGCCTTCACGACCCTGATAACACTCTCGTTCGCCTGCGCGCATCGCGGGTCTCCACCACGAACGGGCGGGCACCCCGAGGTACTGAATTGTGCCAGTCGCACTCCGCGTGCCGCGGTGACACTGCGGAGGCCCGGATACAGGGCTGCCGATCGAGAGTCGCCCCACAACAAAACCAGCGGGCCGCTTCCACCATCCACGCACGAATTACTAAAGACTCGATCCGATCCCTCGAGGTAGCACGCCCCTCGGCGCCAAATTGTGTCGCGGTCGAAATTCACCCCGTCCGCAAATGCGCCGACCATGTGGGACATCCGGAATTCCAATCCATCGCGTCGATAAGCGTTATAGCCTGCAAAGGCACACGCGCCCATCAGAAGGACAAGAACTGCCGCCGTCTGTCGCGGATGCCGCGACCGCCTGATGGGCGTCTCAATGTATCGATAGGTGAGCAGCGCCAACGGGAAGCAAATCGCTAGTGCAACGACGCGCCAGAGCGCCGGCACGGCGCTGCCACCGTAGATCTTCAGTGAAGCGAGAAGCGGCCAGTGATACAGATAGAGCGGGTAGCTGATCAAGCCAATCATGACAAGCGGTCGCCAGCCGAGTACGCGAGAAGCGAACGAGTGACTAGCGCCGGCGTCGATCACGAGGTAGGCCCCCACTGTTGGCATAAGCGCCCACCAGCCCGGAAACGTCAAAGACTCCCTAAGAAACATGAACGACACTGCAAGCAGCAATAGTCCGAGGATGCCCTTGATATTGGCCCGGCTCGCAGAGGTGCTTCCGGCATTGCCGTGTCGATACGCGAGCAGAGCGCCGAGCATTGGCTCCCACGCACGCGTCCAGGGTGAGTAGAACGCCTCGACGCTGTCATGACGCACGATCGAAACGTTCAGTACAAGAGAGCAAAGCCCCACGAGCGCGATAGGCCAGAACGCAGACTTGCGAGCTCGCACCGTCGCAAGGAGCAGGATCGGCCATACCAAATAGAACTGCTCCTCGACGCCGAGCGACCAGAGGTGAAGCAATGGCTTCAGCGCCGCAGCAGTGTCGAAATAACCCGCTTCGTGCCACAGCACAAAGTTTGCAACGGAAGCAGCGCCACCCGCGATGTCGAGCCCTAGTTGCTTGAATTCTTCGGGCAGCATTTCGAACCAGCCAAACCCGTAAATGAACACAAGGACCGGGAGCAGCGCCGGAAATATCCGCCGAATCCGACGCCCGTAGAAAGCCAAGAAACTGAAGGTGTCGGCAACGATCTCACGCAGCATATGCTTCGTGATGACGTAACCGGAAATCACGAAAAACACGTCGACACCGACGAATCCGCCCTTCAGGAGCTCCGGAAAACCATGGAAAACCAGCACGGCGAGCACCGACACTGCCCGAAGGCCGTCGATGTCAGGACGGTATCCAGGGATGCGATCGGGGGTAGCTGCTATATTGCTCGACGCGTGATTCGGCGACCGAGCGCCCACGCCATTTCGTAATATTTCCATGTTCACTGCAGTAAGTTCGGTGAGGGCGCCCGTGGCGGGCCAAGCGCCCGCAATTATCCCCGAGCGACACGGAAATCAAAAGAAACATCGCGCGCCAAAGGTGGCGCGGTGAAAAGACGTAGGGAGACCGTGCGGTGCTCCCTTCGTTAGAGGAGCCTGCCCAAAGGATATTCGATCACCGGCGAACGCTGATACCTCACTCTTTAGTCGCGTGCAGGTTGATCGTGAAATCGCCCCACGTGCCACTCCAAGACGTCGATGCAGGGATATACGTTGGACCGCCCACCGCAATTCGATACGATCCACTCATCACGCCATAACCGGTACCCTCCGAGTCTCCCCAACTGTTGTTGGTATCGACTACTGCACCGTTGATCGAAAATGTCGCACCCAACCACGCGTACTGATGCGCATACGCGAGCCCGAAAATGTCCCAGGTGCCGGCGCTGGGAAGTGTGATGCCGCATGAATTCGACTTGCAATAGGCTACCGCGCTGCCGCCGCCGCCAAGAGGCGTCCACACATTGTTTTGGCAGAACAATGGCCCGCTGCCAGAGTTCGCTTGCATCCCGTTCGGCGAGCACCCCCCGCCTTGCTGGGCCCATCCGTTGACCTGCACGTACTCGTTGACCGACAGTCGGTTACCAACAGTCAATCCACCATCAATTTGCGCACTCCCGGTCGAATGGATCCACGCGGCCGTCACGGCGCCATTTGAGGCCCAAATGTTTCGCCCCGCCACGACGTCCAGCGCCGCATTTGCGCTGCCCGATGCGTTCGCATTGTTGACGTTTATATCTGCCGGCCCGGTCCCGTTCGCGTTCTGGACGTAAAGCGCACCGTTTTGCCGCACCGCAGAGTTTGCACCGTCCCCGTAGAAGTAGGTGCTTCCAACCTGAACACCGTTGCCGGCGGGCGTCACCACTTTCTGCGCGTTGACTATCCCGGCATTGTTCAAATTGTTGCCGTTCATATCGATCGCGGTTTCCATCTGATTGGCTTGCGGATTGCCAGGCACCACGACCCGCGACAGATAGTTGGATACCGCCGAAGCGTTCTGGAAGAATCCAGCGGCCGCTAAGTGGCCACCTCCTGGTGAGCCGCCAAAATTCGCCAGTGCCGTGTTCCAACCGGCCATCGCCCCCGTTGCGTTTGCGGGCGTCAGACTCGACACGTATCCGCCCGCACCGCCAACCATTTTGGAGATGCTCCGCAAATCACCCTCGCCGATGGTACTTCCGCCTGTCGTGACCACCATCAAATCAATCTGCCCCGATGGCTCCTTGTAGAATCGAAGCGAGTATTGCTGCCCGTACACGTTGGTTTGGCTGACCGTCGTCGTGCCCCCCATAAAAGTCGCCCACGGGTACGTTGCGGTCGGGTTCGCTGCGGCCTGCACCGTCGCGTAGTTCTGATTGAACCACGTCAACGCCTGCTGAAATACCGTGTTGAGGTTATCCGCTGCGTTCTGGTTGTCCTTCCGATCGGCGTCCGCTTTAATCCACGTCCCGACACCTGCCATCGCAACCAGCAGAACACCCATCACCACAACCGCCTCGAGCGAAATCACACCGCGTTGCCGCGATGGACCAAGCGGCCTATCCTGCCGCGCTATACCGCCAACTCCGCGTTGCCGTGAAAGACTCGCCATACCGGGCTGCGCTTTGTTCATTTTCCCTTCCTCGATACCCATGCCGAAGCGTTTGCTTGGTGCTCGATGTCCTGTTTAAGGCCGGCAAAATTGCCTTCTCGGATCTTCGCCTTCACGGAGTCGTTGTCCTTGACGACCAGCACCTTGGACCGCAGTCGTTTCGCATATTGCCCAGGCCTCGGTTGAATGCTGTCGAGCGTCTGCCATACAAAGGCGGCCAGGCCCTTCGCAATCACACTCCCCGCTTCCTCCATCCGCTGCACTGCAAGCGAATGCAGCCGCTCAATCCCTCCCTCAATATCTTCGCAATGCTGGGTTGCAAAGATGAGGTGTCCGTTGAGGCCGGCGCGCGCCGCTTCCGCCGCAGTGTCAGGGTCGCGAATTTCACCCAAAAAAATGATTCCGGCACCGCTTCGCAATCCAATGCGAAGCTGCTCCTGGTATCCACCATTCGCAGCGTTCGCCCAAACCTGGACTATCCGACCATTGCCGTGGCGACCTTCGAGGTTCAACTCGGGTGGATCCTCCACCCCAAAACCCAACCCCCCATATCGCTTCACGCGCTCGAGAAAGAGCGACCCGGCCGTCGAGGTTTTGCCCATCTTCATCTCACCCCCGATCAACACGAGCCCCCGGAGGTTCTTTTCGAGCAATACCTCCAGCACCGGATCACTCAGCCCTAACACGCTTGGCGAGCGCACATCGGCATGTGGTTGCCTGAGCGCAAACACCGTTTCATGCACGCCTGTGTACATCGTGACGCGATACAGCACATCTCCGACGGGAATCGAAAACTCACGTGCCCGATTTGCTTTCGAAAAATGGACACACATAGCTCGCAGAGAGGCAATCTCAGGCCGGAGATCCTCCGGAACGGGAACAAGACCCTCGACACCGTTGAGCCCGGATATTTCACTAAAGCTCTCACCGAGATACAGATCGACAAATTCGATCGAATTGATCTTCTTCACGCCGGCCGCCCTATACCTTTACTTGGTACTCGTCCAGAGAATGCTGCTCGGGTCGCTCGTGCAAGCGCCCTGCGCCGTCGCGGTAGCGATGGAGCCCGTAGTTGCGGCACCACTGTTGACGGAAACAGAGTCGAATTGCCCGTTCTGCGAAACCGACGCAACGATCTTGATGCAGCTCTTCTGCGGTACGCCCGGATCGGTCACCGTGAATCCCATACCAGTGCTCTTGATCGTGTACGCCTGCCCCCAGTTGTTCATAATTTGCCCTCCACTGACGGCCATGTTGCCCGGTACTTTGCCCATTGCGATCAGCGTCGCTGACAGGTCCGTGCCGGCCGTACCGTAACCCGCCGACGTCTTGATTTCCCTGATCGCACCGTACAGCGACTGAACGTTTCCACCCTCGGTCGTGTTATCCGTGCCCAAGAACAACTGGCCGATCCGCGAGCCGCCCCACACGAGTAGCACAAGGATGATTGCGATAACAACGATCGCTTCGATCGAGATGACCCCTCGTTGCTTGCGCGGACCGCGCGCCTGGCGCTTCACGCCGCACGGGCTTTCCACCTCATAAACCGCGCCGCTATCCGCCGCGAGCACCGCACCGACGCACTGCGAACTCGTCTTGATTTGCTGCATGACTCACCCTCCCAAAAAGAAATAAATATACTACTATGATTCAATAAAACAGTAGCTCGATTACATGCCACTCGTGAAGCTGTTCGCGATCCCGTTGGCGCCTGCCAGAATGAGCAGAATCAGTATCCCTCCAAGACCGATTGCCACTTGCTTGAACCCTGCTGCGAACTGTTCGAGACGCTCGACCGTCTCGTCCATCCATTCATCGGCAAACTGTCTGAGCTCCGACTCTCCACCATCCATGCTACCGATCAGCTTCACGTACGCGATCGAATCCCGGCTCGGGAAGTCGTACCCACATTCCTTGAGTGCCGAACCTAAATCAAGGCCGTTCTTCACTCCAGCGAGCACTCCATCGATCCGCTCTCTCATGTACGGAGATGCGCGCTTCGACATATCGTCAAGAATCTCAACCTTCGATACGCCCGCCTCAAGAAGAACGCAGACGTTGTAGAGAAAGATCGCGCCTTGAACGATTCGGTACACGGTCCAGGGCGGAATCTTGTCGAGGTAAAATCGCACCCGGCCCGTCAGCCGCGGCATGCTGACAATCGCGAACAGAATCAACCCGACGCACCCCATCACCAACTTCCCTCCGTGCGCCGCGACAAAATCGGACATGTACTGCATCGCATACGTGCTCGAATCCCAATATTCTTTCTTGGTCACCCGCAACAGCTTGGGCATCACCGTTACCGATATTTGGTAGAACGTGACTCCCAAAGCCAGCATGATGATCGACGGATACGTGACGGCGTTGACTACTGCCTTTCGCAGCGCGGTCTTCCGTTTGACGATTTCGCCCGCTCGCGAGAGTGCCTCCCCCAGTCTCCCGCTCGTATCACCCGACGCGATAGTCGAATGTTCGTCAAAAGGCGTCCAGCTTTGCAGCCGATCAGATAAGCGTGTTCCTTCCTCCACGGCGATGAGGCAGTCACTCGTCACAAGTGCCTCTATGCGATCCGGCTTTCTTCCATCGTCGCTGTACACATCGTATTGGGCCTGCAAAGCCTTCTTGAGGGACACGCGGTTGCGCAACAGCAATGCCATCGACCGATAAAAATTGCGCCTCGCCTTAGCTGAGAACCACAACCGATACCACGCGGCATTCAAACGCTCAGACAAAGAATCAATCATCACCCGTCACCCGATCGTCAGTAAATCTTCATCCAGACCGCAAACAGCCTCTTCACCGAGGTAAGGGTCCACGGCGCCCTCATTGATTTTGTGGATGAGATGCTGACTCTTCGTGATGCCGCCCATCTCTTTCACCCAGTACGTTCGAGCTGCGCTTGAGCCTCCGTCTGGCGAGCGGTAAATATTGAGAAGTTTCTGACTCGTCAAGACCACTTCCGCCACGACCGTCCGATCCACCACTCCGATGCCGCCACACACTTCACAGTCGGGCTTGTTTCCCCGCACGAACACCGCGGAAGGAATGCAGAACCGCTCGACGCGCTCGCACAAGTCTGGAGCCAACTCCTTCGAATGCAGCTTGAACGGCCGCTTACAAGCCGGGCAAAGTATCGGTGCAAGCGACTGGTTGATCACGCCCGTGAACAGCGCCGCATCTGCAAGCCGTCGTTCCGGCACGCCTAAATCGGCCAACCGATCGAATGTCGCAAATCCGTCGCGCGCATGCGTCGTCGTCCACATCGGATGGCCGGTCAGTGCAGCATGAATACCTGCAATTGCAGACGCGAGATCGCGAAGCTCACCCACCATGATGTAGTCCGGGTCCAGACGCATTAGATTGCTGATCGATTTCGCCCATGCCTCTGAAATCGAACTCAGATCGTCCATGTTTGCGACGACCAGCGGCGTTTGAACAGCTCCCTCGATGACGTACTCCAGCGGTTGCTCGACAGTCAGCAGGTTGACCAACCGGTGATGCAGATCCAGCAGCATCGATAGCACGACTTGCAATGACGTCGATTTTCCAGATCCAGTAACTCCCGAGAAGATATTAATGCCACGACGCCGAAGCATCTGTTGGATCGCCTTGATCTGGCGCGCGTTATAGCCGAGATTCGCGAGCGACTTCTGCTTCTTCATATTGCCGTAAAGCAGACGCAACACGAGCAGGTTTCCGTACTCCATCGGTCTGGTCGCGATGCGAGCACCATTGAGGCCTGCGGCCTTCAGGAAATCACGAGAGAGCCGGCCGTCTTGCGTTTCGCGGTCGTTATAGTTCGGTTCGGCAACATCTGTCATCGACTCGTACATACAGCGACAGAGAGCCTGTCCCTCCTCCGGGTTCAGCTCCATCTTCTCGAACAGCAGGCCGTGAATTCGCATCTTGAGCACGGTGCGATTCGCATAGTTCAAGATGTGCAGGTCGCTGGCACCTTCCTTCACGCACTGCTTAATCAAGCCGATCGCACGAATCTGCATCTTGCTCACGTCGGCCTTATCAGCAGTCTTCGATAGCGACCCTGACTGGAGATTCGTGAACTGCTCCAGATTCACGAACCTGCGTTCGAACTTCACGCCAAAGCCGCTCAGCAGCCTCTCATATGCGCGAACACCGTGGTCGGTCTTGTACGACTCGACAACGACGAGCGTCCAATCGGACAGGAGCGCGACCGCGTGCCGCGCCGCTTCCGGCACCTCATATTGAGAGCCCTTTACCGAAATCACCTGTGCATCTGGCGATTCGAGCACCAATGCCTCGCTCATGTCCATGACAGGCCTCCTTAGCGCGTTGCGCCTTGAGCAATCGAAGGAATCACTGGCGGTCGCATCATTGGCATCGCCAGCGCGGGCGCGTTACTCTGGGCACCACCAGGCGCACTCGTCGCTGCGAGCCCGCTATCCTTCGAGACCGGGATCGTGATCTTCTTTTGCCCCTTCTTCTGGACGTCCACCGATGACATTCCCGCCGAAATCTCTACGATCTTGTACCCTCCCGGCAAGACGTCACCGACGCCCTGATCCAGTTGCCCGTTTGGGTACACAAAGGTTGCCGTGGCCAAACCGCGTGCTTCGAAGATGCCCGACACTCGAGGCAAGCCGTTGCTCTCAGCGCTCGCACCTAGCGCTCCGTTCATCGCTCCACCCGATTTCTCTTTCAGGTCTTGCCTCGCCTGCTCTCTCGCGGCTTCTGCCTTGAGCATCACCGTCTCAGCGACGACAGCACGCAAGTCTCCCGCGGTCTTGACACGCGCCTCCTGCGCGAATGCGGCGCACGAGCCGCTGAACAGCACCACGACCAGCCCCCACGACAACACGTTACTTTTGCGCATAGATGTTCCCCTCAACTTTCCACGTGGCAGACCCCGCGCTGGCGTCCACCGTCTCTACAATCTTGTCGACACGAACTCCTTCGAGCCCCGCTAAAGCACTCTTCATCCGGCCGAAGTGATATGTGGGCGGCAAGTCATCCGAAAAATTGAAGTTGTACTGCCGCCAGGTCGGAACGGGGACAGGCGTAGGGGGTTGCCCTGGTACATCCGGTTCCTTTTCAACCTTAACCGGCACTTCCGACACGGTGACGGGAATCACCACTCCTTCGAAGTACGAATGAAAATGCGGCATAACATCATCGGGCATCTTCAACTTCTCGTCGCCCGCAACGCGCGGCTCCATCTTCACGGGCACCACCCCAGTATTTTGGTCATCACCAATGATGTGGACGCTTTCTCCATACAACTCCCGAGCCTCCGTAAGAAACTGATCGATAGTCAGTCCTTCCGTACGCGCGTACGTTGCGGTTGCAGTGCGGCCTTCGCAGGAAATTTCACGCAACGGCCACCCGGCAATACTGAGCGGGAACTGGTCTTCGGCAGCAACGCATGTCGTGGCGTAGTCCAGCGCTCCCGAAGTGGACGCCCACGGATGAACCAGCTCCTTTACCTCGATCTTCTTCCTCGCCCGAGCGTTCAACTCTGCCAGGCGCCGCTGCTCGTCCAGTCGTCGTTGAGCGGCGATACGTGCCGCCTCTTCTGCCTGCTTTTCGGAATGCCACACATAGCCTGCGATTCCCGCTCCCAGGACGACCAGCGCGGTCGCTGCGATGACAAGCTCACGTTTGGTCAACCCGAAGGTGAGTTGCCGGAGCCGATGCTCCTTGCGCACCGTCTTCGGCGTAAGCAACTGATAGATATCACGGGAATGCGACGAGAACTCAAGCTCGGGCGGCGCATAGATTGCGTCATCATCGAACTGATGCAACGTCACGGCGTTGGCAAGCAAACGCTTGGCTTCTTCCGCGTTGCAGATGGTATCGAAGCCGATACAGATCATCCGCTCGTAGACCGCTGTGACGATGTACCGGCCGTCGTTCAACGCGAAGGCTCCGAGCCAAGAGTCGCCCAGTTGTGCCGCCAGTGAGGCCGCGAGGCTGTACATCCCCTTCAAGGCCGCGGATTTCTTTGGCGCGAAGCCGGCTTGCACTCGCGTTCCTCGCCGCACGGCCACGATATCCCACTCGTGCTTCTTGCCGAGCATGCGCGCTTCCGCCATGTAGTTTCGCGAGTTGCTCAGCGGCTGCCAGAACAGATCCGATACAAAGGTCCGATTGTTGATATCAACAACCTGCACCTCAAATCGGACCGGCGCAGACACTGCTTGTTTGCGCCCGCGCGCTTTCAGTACCGATGCCATATCAGTCGTCCGCAAGAACCGGGGTAATGAGCACGACGAGCATGGTGTGACTCCTCGTGACGTTCACGCCTCCGCCGAACCCGAAGAACTTCGCCGTTCCGGCGCCGTCACGGGTCGAGTTCTCGTCGTCGTAGTCCTGGCCGGCAAGCATCACCGTGTCACCGGGCCGCACGCGAATCGTGTTCGATGTGTTGAGCGGAAGAGAAATGTCCGGCAGTTCAGCCTTCGAACCGTTGCTCTCCACCACACGCGGTTGCCCCTTCTGGCTCGACAAATTGATGTTCATCCGAAGCTGGATTTTGTTGTCCTCGCGGATATACGGGAACATCGAGATGTTGAAGCCCGTGTTGATCGTTCCGGGCTGCAAGGCCGTGCTCGAGCCGACCTGAGCAGTTTGCGTGGTACTTGTGCTCGCAAGATAGCTCTGCTGCTCGCCGGTCTGCGTCGCCACCGCATTCAGGTTCATTGTGGGAAGTTGAGTGCTTCTCAGCAGCCGTGCCGCACCCTGCTCGTTCAGCGCGCTCACGATTGCCTGCGTACCAGCCCACGGCGATCCAGAGGTGCTGAGAATCGAGAACGCGCCGTTGATCGCATTCGTAGGTGCCGCGAAGGTATTGGCCACACTGATTCCGTACTTACCCGTCAACGTCTTGTACAGGGCGTTCCAGCTCACGCCGGCAGAATCCGTGTTGCTGAACGTTACTGAAATCAACTGCACGTTGAACGTGACGAACTTGTCGAATAGCTTGTTCTTGCTATCGATGTATCGCTTCGCCGCGTCCAGCTTCTCGCGAGATGCCGTAACCGTCACGCTCCCCATCGACGGAGCCACGCTCACGTTCCCCTTGCCGGCGATCGTTTCGAGGTTGTTCTGGATTTCTTTCCAGAGGGACGTTTTGAGCGCAACGACCGTGGTTTGCATCGTCGAACTGGACCCCGACCCACCGCCAGACGCAGCACCGGCTCCCCCCCCCTGCGAGGAGGAAACGCCGTTCACCTGCGTCATACCGCTTCGGAATTCCGATCGCATGTCCGTATCGCTACCATCGGTGCCGCTCCCGATCAGATGGACAGGAAAAGTCTGCGTGTCGATGTTGTAGATCCTGATGGAGTGTCCATCCTCGTCCGGCCGCCACGATACGCCGAGGCGTGAAACAACCATGTCCATGACCTCGTTCAGATCACAGCCACGGCAATTGATGTCGATCTTGTGATCGTCCGCGATTTTCACGGTCGATTGTGCGTTGGGGGCCAACGGCGGCACGACACTCGCGGCGCCTGCGGCTGTCTGGCCGGTTGGCGTTTGAGTACGGCCGGCGGTCAAATCGGGGTTATAGATCGCCGCAATTGCGTCATCGGTCACGTGCACCGGAATACCGCACTTCTTGGTGATGACTTGGCCGAATTCATAGACCGACACAGGCTCGTTCGTCACTATGTTCATCTTGCCGCAGTCGAGGCGCGGACCTTTGGCGGCGACCGTCTCAAGAATCGGAGTCAAACTGACCCACTGCTTCGAGAGGTACTGCACCGTATCGTTAGCGTGCGTTTGCGATTGCGACACTGCATTCATGTGCCCGGCGATCGTCGCCTTGTCGTTCTCGGCTGACGTTTCGACATGCGAAGCATGCTGGAACGTGTCGCACCCGGAGAGCAGAAGCGCTGTCACGACCGCAATTGCGATGAGCGATTTTTTCATGGTCAGTTGTTCTTCAGTTGGACGATGAACGCCCGTTGCTCGGGCTGAATGAGAACCGCAAGGGGTTTCCGCGCTTTCTCATAAAGGGAGATGCAGTCGGCAACAGCCTTCTCCACCGGCCCTGCAAACTGCAAGGCAATAACGATCGGATAGTTCACTTGCTTGTCCGGGCCGTCCGGCGCGTTCCACACGAGATGCCATTGCGCCTCGTCCGCCCATTTCTGAATTGACTCGCGCAGCGTCGATCCAGCCGCTGCCGTCCAGGCCTTCGGCGCCTCGGGCGCGGGCACAACCTGCGTTGCAGGCCCAATCGGGCCGCCGACGACCACTTGGCCTTGGGCCGGGCTCACGCTCGCGAGCACGGTGGCTGTCGATGCCGACGTTGCCGGCGCGGCTGCGCTCGACGTCGGATCATCGACCATCACCACCCCGGCCATCGCGACCGACGGAACCAAGAGCACTGGAATTACTAGACGTTTCATCGTTGCATCCTTCGGTTAGCAGGGGCACGCAAGACTTGCCGAGAGCCCTCGTGCGGAGCAGTACCACAAACCACTACGGTACTATCAGGATATATTTATATCATTGTCATACGCGCCACACGGCGAGTCAAATGATTTTTCTAAGTCACTCTGAGATTGAAACCCTCGCCTTTTCCAACGTCAGAAATCGTCAAACGTCGAGGCGTCCTTGGGGATTCTCTGCGAACTCGAACCGAAGAGACTGGACAGCTCTGCCGCGCTTGATGGGCTGCCACTGAATGACAAGGTCCGCTTTCTTGTTCAGCTCGTCAATCGCCATGTCAATAACCCGCCGCTTGATGTCAGCAAAACGGTACGTTTCAGGAATTTCGAGCGTTTCCCGCAAGTCATCGACGGTAATCAGCAAGACTCCTCGATCCTTCTCACGCATTAGCAGCTCGAGCAGGCGCCAAGAGTAGATCGACTGCAGGCCTTGCGCGAACTTCAACTGATAGGAGACGAACCGACTCTTCAGCAGGAAAATGTGTGGCGTCAGGTCCGGAGAGAAACAAATTTCTGCCCACCCTTCACCGTCGTGGTATGTAGCCTTCCACACCCACCGCAGCTTCACCAGTTTTTTGCCATCCATGTACGTCAGCTTACGCTCGTACAAGCTCGCACATGCTTCCCTCAGTCCTTTGTAAGCCGCAGCAGATTGCTTTTCACCGGACCGGGGCGCAAGTGCCGCGACCGCGGCAAACTCGTCCGCACGCACACGTACTGAAACGTAGCCGTCGCTCTTGCCATGCTGGTACGGAGATTTCTTGCTGTCGATGCTTCGCAGTGCAGTCATCATCAGCCGCTTCTCGTTCAGCGACAAACCTTGCTGGGCATTCACGAGCGCCCGGCTCATTGCCACAGTTCCCTTCAGCCGGCCGTCCGGTTCGAGGATGTCACCGTCGATCTCAGAAATCTCAATGGGTGCCGACTCAACAATTTGAACCGCCGCACCCGGAGGCACATCCTCAACACTGCCCAACCGCTCTTCTACGATTTCCTCGCTCACAAGGCCTCCAATGAACAGTGACGCCAACCAACGACGTCACTTATTATAAAAGGTGACGCCGGACGGTCAAGTCACAAATCACCACTGTGGATAATGGCCAGAATCTGTCACATCCAGACCACAATCCGTCAACGCTGGCCCTCAATACGTCACTGCCAGGCCACCATGCGTCACATTTCCGGTTTTTTTACATGGCTGAACGCCTTGCAGGACAAGGCTCTCAGGGCTTATCCACAGGCGTTTACAAAAGGTTTTACGATAGGTTTTACTATCTGTCTTACAAAGGCCCCTCTTAGACATAGATATCACTGAACAACCAGCACACCCTCGGTCACCCACTCCCAACGCGATGAAAGTGCCTAAGCCGTTGAGCAAACGGCCTTTTTCGCGTTTTGCCGAGCGGAGGAAAGGGTGACCGAATGCCGATCTGCGGCAATTCCCCCATCCAGGGCCACATTCCGTCACCTTTCCAGAGGTGTCGCCTCTCCACCCTCATAGGCCACGAAACGTCACCTTTGGACACATCAGATTGGACCGGATACGTCACCTATTAGGCGACTGGACCACAGGCCACGAAATGTCACCTTTCGATTTGCCGGCGAGCCGGCAACAAAATGTCACCTTTCATCGTCCCCGCAACGCCATCACACGGGCCTTTTGCGGAGGAAACCATGCGGGCCACAAAGCGTCACATTTGTCTCGGGCGCCTCACTGAGGGCGTTGGCTTGGCTCGGTGGGTCGGCCACCAAACGTCACCTTTCAGACCCGACCCCGCGTCAGGCTGGGCCATCAAACGTCACCTTTAGGTCAAGCGCATTGAGCCTTGACAATAGCAGGCACCGGCGCACGGGCCATGAAACGTCACTTTTGGGACGAAACCACCTGACAGCACGGGCCACCAAACGTCACTCTTCGAACCTCCTGCCTAACCATTTTCAGGCCACATTGCGTCACCACCGGGGAAAAGTGATTGATTACAAAGGAATTTTCCGTAGCGTTTTTTTATGGTCACGGGCCCCGGGATCAGGCCACAACACGTCACCGTTTACCTCAGCGGCCGGCGCGGCCGGGCCATCATTCGTCATCTTTCGGATCGTCCATTGATTTCCGAAACGCTTTCAGGGCGGTGCCCTGGAACCCAAGCAGTCGCGGCGGGCGTCAAAACGTCACCTTTAGGGGAAGGCAATCATACGTTGTGCGCCCATACGAACGGTTTGCCAAACAGGCGAGCCCACGCACC